>JAYEKN010000022.1 GCA_034661015.1 Candidatus Cloacimonadota bacterium | reverse complement strand
ATTTATGTTTTTTGGAACTCAAATAGAAAACTCAAGTCAATCCAACAAAAGGTGAATTGACTCAAGTTTTCTTCTAAATTAATTACCCATATTTGCATTGATAATGGGTGAGATGTCTTCACCGGTTGGAATGAAAATGATGGTGTTGTTTGGACTGCCAATCAATTCTTTCATCATATCAATCCTATACCATTGTAAATATTTTTCGGTAAGTCCTTTAGCGATAGTTTCATTAGCAATTTTGATTCCCTGTGCTTCGATGATTTTTCTCTCCTTTTCTTTCCCTTCTTTTTTGAGGGTATAAACCATTTTTTGGAATTTTTGCTGTTCGGTTTTCTTATCATTTATTGCCTGCTCGATTTGTTTTGGCAAATTAATGTTTCTCAAAAGCAGGTCTTCAACAAAGATTCCCCTTTTATTCAAAGCTGTAAAGGCACGATCTTTCATCTCAAAAGCAATGGAATCTCTTTTGGAAGAATAGATTTCTTCCATTGGGTAGTTACTAATTACTGTTCTAATAGCGGTTTTTAGAGTCGGACGAATAATTTTGGATTCATAATTTACACCAAGCTTTGTGTACACTTCCGGAGCATCTTTGGGGATTAAATGAAAAAGGCAAGTGATGTCCATTGGGAGTAGAATACCATCGGAAGTTAGTGCTTTTATGGCATCATCTCCGGAAACACTTCCCTCGTAGCGACCAGAACTCATTGTGTATTCCTGAGTTCGCACGCTCATATCAACTAAATTTACAAGGGGATTAACAAAATTTAAACCACTATGAAGAACGCGGTTTTGGACTTTACCAAAAAGAACTTGAAGCTTGATGTGACCGGGTTGAACGATTTTAATCGTTTGGGCGAAAATACCTATCAGAATCAGCAGGATAATTGCAAAACGTGCTAATTTTGCTTTGTCATGAAACAAAGGTTTTGCCTGTGTGTACAATGCAATCAGGATTATTATAATTATTATCATACTCATTTTTTTCTCCTTTCCGAGAAATTGGTTGTTGGCGATGTTGTTGTTGTTGTTGTTGTTGAAGGCGAAATTGGCCAATTTCGCCTTTGCCAATTTCGCCTTCGTTTATTTGTTTTTATATTCATTTTCGATAAAATCAACGATTTCTTTTGAGTTTGCTCCTGGAGTGAATATCGCTTTGAATCCGAGTGATTTTAAGCCGGGGATATCACCTTCGGGAATTACACCACCGGCAAATAGGATAATGTCATCAATTTTTTTCTGATTGAGAATATCGGTGATTTTTTTGAAAAGCACATTATGAGCACCGGACAGGATACTCAAACCGAGAAAATCTACATCTTCCTGAATAGCAGCAGCTACGATTTGTTCCGGAGTTTGACGGATACCTGTGTAGATAACTTCATAACCGGCATCTCGCAAAGCACGTGAGATAAACTTTGCCCCTCTGTCATGCCCATCGAGACCGGGTTTTGCGATTAATATTCTAACTTTATTACTCATAATTCTCCTAATTTTTTTAAACAAATTCTATTTTTAAAATAAGTAATCCAAACAAAACCAGCTAACCTTCGGTATATTCTCCGAATTCTTCTCTCAGAACTCCGCAAATTTCACCGAGAGTAATATAATTTTTTACCGCTTCAAGGAAAACCGGCATCATATTTTTGTTGGAGCGAGCGGTTTCGCGAATTTTTTCAAGAGATTCTTTTACTTTGTTTGAATTGCGATTTTTCTTAAGCTCTGCTAATTTTGTGAGTTGTCCTCGTTCAACGTCTTCATCAATTTTTAAAAGGTCTTTGGGAACTTCTTTTTCAATGGTAAACTTATTTACGCCTACGATTATCCGTTCGCCTTTCTCAATCTGTTTTTGGTAGTTGTAAGAACTTTCCTGAATTTGTTTTTGGGGATATCCCATTTCGATTGCATGAACCATTCCGCCCATTTCATCAATTTTTTTGATGTATTGTTTGGCTTCGCTTTCCATTTTTTTCGTCAGCGATTCTACAAAATATGATCCGGCAAGAGGATCAATTGTATTCGCAACGCCACTTTCGTTTGCTACGATTTGCTGGGTTCGGAGTGCGATGCGTACGGAATCTTCGGTCGGTAAAGAAAGAGCTTCATCGCGTGAATTTGTATGCAAAGATTGGGTTCCACCCAAAACCGCAGCGAGAGTTTGGATTGCCACTCGCACGATGTTATTATCCGGCTGTTGGGCGGTGAGTGTAGAGCCACCGGTCTGAGTATGAAAGCGAAGTTTCATTGATTTGGGACTTTTTACTCCAAAGCGTTCTTTCATTATATATGCCCACAGTTTTCTTGCAGCCCGGAATTTAGCGATCTCTTCAAAAAGATCGTTGTGAGCATTAAAGAAAAATGAGATGCGGGGAGCAAAGGAATTTACGTCCAAACCGGCTTTTATTGCGGACTCGATATATGCAATTCCATCTGCTATTGTGAATGCTATTTCTTGAACTGCCGAAGAACCTGCTTCCCGAATATGGTAACCTGAAACCGAAATAGTGTTCCAACCCGGAATATTTTCCGAACAATATTGAAATGTATTCGTGATCAATCTCATTGATGGTTCCGGGGGGAAAATGTAAGTACCTCGAGCCATATATTCCTTAAGAATATCGTTTTGAATTGTCCCTTTCAGTTGTTTCCGGGATACTCCTTGTTTTTCTGCAACTGCAATATACATCGCCAGCAAAATCGCAGCAGGAGCGTTAATTGTCATCGAAGTTGAGACTTTATCTAAAGGAATTCCGTCAAAAAGAGTTTCCATATCTGCGAGAGAATCAATTGCCACACCTACTTTACCGACTTCACCAACGCTCATAGGATCGTCCGAATCCAAACCAATCTGAGTGCAAAGATCGAAAGCAATCGAAAGACCCGTTTGCCCTTGTTCGAGCAAATATTTATATCGTCGGTTTGACTCTTCGGCATTACCAAATCCTGCATATTGACGCATTGTCCAAAATCTACCCCGATACATTGTAGGCTGAACGCCACGAGTATAGGGAAATAATCCCGGATAACCGATTTCAGTTTCAAAATCTATTGCTTGTGTGTCATCGGGAGTATAAAGTCGTTCAATTTTTTCGGAGGAACCTGAAAGAAATTCCTTTTTTCGTTCAGGGAATCGGTCAATTACTTTTTTTACCGATTCTTGATATTCTTTTTTCATAGAAACCTCGTGAAAGATTAGTGTGATGGGGAAAGTGAAAAGTGAAATAAGAATTTACATTTCATCTCTCGCATCGTGTTAGTGATGAATAAAAAGTTTGAAAATTTTAGTTTGCTTTTTTGAATTTATTGAGAATTTATAGAAATAAAGTCCATTTGCCGGGATATCCCCATCCCCATCTTTACCGTCCCAATAAATTTGGTTATAACCTATTACCCCGGTTTGGTTTTTGATTTTTTTTATAAGTTTTCCACTGATCGTAAAAATTGAAATATCTATGTCCACGTTGTCATCTAAATAGAAGGTGAAATAAGTATAATTTTGCATTGGGTTCGGATAATTCAATACGTTTTTTGCAGTAATATCATCGGGGTTTTGGACTTGGAAATTTATCTCAGTGTTTGCAAATTTATTAAAATTGTCAAAGGCTTTTATTTGGAGTGTGTGAGAACCAACCCCGATATTCTCCATCTTGTATTCAAGTTTTCCTGCTGAATAGGAATCTTTATCATAGACAAAGTAATCCGTGATATTTACTTCCGATTGATCGTCTAATTGGTAAAGAATTCTGTGCCCGGGCGAATTTGTAATGTTTATTCCATTGCTGTCCGAGATATTAGCATAAATTATTGGTGAAGAGGAAACAAAATCACCGTCCTGAAAATCATCTTTATCTAATTTACATGAAATAAGGGGAGGTCCATCATTTTCCGCACTGGCAAAACCGTTTATTTTTAGGTTATGATTTTCGGGTTCAAAACGTTTCTGATAATTAAGCATTATATCGTCATTTTCAGAGGCGTTTGCCGAATATGAAAGAATGCGTCCCCATTCGCCCCTCAGAGCATCGTCCGGAACGATAAAATTTAGATTGCTAATGTCTTGTGTAACAGAAACCGGTCCTTTAAAAACCGGTTTTCCTTTAACTCGAAATGACAGTGTGTCCCCACTTGTAAGAGTGTCGGGATTATTATCCAAATTAGTATTTACAATATATTTCATATAATCACTATCAAAGACAACAGAAAAAGTTTCATCATAATCAGTATTATCAGCAATATTTCCAATACACTGAGCAGTCTGACGAGTTTTGATAGAATCAGGAAAATTTTCGGGAATTGTTATTTGACCGGAAATCGGAGGAATTGCAAGTTGAATTGCTGGATCTCCGAATAAAACATATAGGGGATGATTGCGGGAAACGACTGAGCCTGATTTTGCAATTAGTACCCCTTGCCCGATGGTGGCATTGGTGCTTGCATGTAAGGAAAGAAATTTGACAACTTTACGGCAAAAACCATGATTGGTTCCTCTCGTTGCAGCCACAGAGGCTACTGCACCGCCATTTTGGGAACTAACCACCAATTCAGCCATTGATTGAAAGCAGTTCGGATCAAATTCACCCACACTACATGAAGAAGCGATAAAGAAAGTTAATTTATCAATGTTTGTTAATTTTGGAATGTCTCGTGATGCCCGGAAATAATCTTCATCTCCAAGCACATAATATGCTCCATGACCCGCATAAAAATATATGGAAGCTCCGTTGTTGATGTATTTTATTATATCTTTGGTTACTTCCGGTTTATTTAAGGATTCGTCAAAGGGATAATCGCACGAATACAATTTTATCAAGTTAACATATTCTCGAATATAAACCGCACAACTTTCTTCAAGAGTACGGGTATGTATCGGTTCATCCCAGAGATCCCCTTCTTTTAGAAAATCATCAGGATTTAGGATGACATTGCTTCGCCAAAAACCATAGTTTGGATTCATTACATAATTTGTTGTTTTATTCACAACAGTTTCGAGTTCCCGATAGGTTTGGCACGGAAGCCTGCCGATCATCATTTCCGGATGTGTGTTTTGGGTAAACATTCCAAAATAATCATCGGAAGCGCTCGTGTACGTTTCACCCTTTAAAAACGGTGGTATTTTGTTTTTATCACCTGTAATAGATTCATAGTTGCGATAATCATTCGTCCCGTCACCACCGAGAAGAGCATAACTAACAATGTGTGCCGGATCCTGGGAATAGTAATTCTTAGCGTATTTCAAAAACAATTGGATGGCAACTACATCCGGCAATCCCCATGAAAATTCATCATAAATATCGTCTAATTTAACCAAAAGGACTCGCATAGAATCGTGCTGACTGTGCATTGTGGCAATATCTTTTAGTTTTTCAAAAAAATCGTCGGAATTTGGGGAGATGATAATATAATCAATATTCTGCAAAGTATTTGAATCCCGCAACCAACTGTTTTCTTCAAACTCCGAAACAATTCCATTCTCATTATTCCAGGATGAAAGATACACAGACGGTTTGAATTTTTCCACGATCCCATCGGTTGTAATAAATCCGTCTTCTTCAGCAATTAAATATTGAATATCGGTATTTTCGGCATAATCAGAAAATGTTAAAACTTTAGTTGACGAGTTGTAATCGTACTCAGAAATTTTTTCTATATCGTAAAAATTATTAATTTTTAATAATTGCAAATTATCATTATCAACATTCCGGATGTGATAAGTATAAGTTGTACTATCTTCAGGAGGAGAAAATTTTAAGTTATTGTCCAGCAACTTAAGATATTTTTGATATTCAATTTCGATATAATTCAAGCCAAGACGAGCGATACCCGCAGGAGGATGAATTTCTATCCTCAATTGATTTGTCCCGTTTTCAAAAATGTCTCCGCTGAAAATGTGGGTGCCATTGTAAACATTGGATGTGCCAACAAGTTGATTGTTCAGATATACAGCCAAATCATCATTGCTACCGTACGAACTTGAAACAAGATTAACGGAAATTTTTTGATCGTATTCCGAATCCAAATTCTCAACATTAATATTGAATTCTTTAGAGAAATTCACCACGTCTCCGCAATTTGACCATACCCACTTTATCAATTCATACGGTTTTTTATTGGCAATTCTGGTTTTCTCTTCTTCCAAGTGATTTTTAAAGGCGAAAGTATTTATTTCTTCTCGTTTTGAAAATCCGGATGGAAAATGGGGTTTGTGATTTTTGTTTTTTCT
Organism: Candidatus Cloacimonadota bacterium; assembly: GCA_034661015.1. Lineage (NCBI taxonomy): Bacteria > Pseudomonadati > Candidatus Cloacimonadota > Candidatus Cloacimonadota bacterium. The sequence continues at coordinate 20,543 of JAYEKN010000022.1, read as the reverse complement.
TAGAAGAACGGTATTGTAAGTTAACCAATAAATATTATCGGGTGTATATGGATTGAAATATTGCCCATATTCCTGATTCATTTCAAAACCATCTGTATCTCTGGCATAAAAATAAATGGAAAAATCAGAACCATTATCATTAATAAAAACCGGAATTTCTTCAAAAGTCGGAATATCAGTTGGAGCATCTCTATCTAATGAGCGTCCGCTGCCATTAAAGATTTTTATGGATTCTGGATTAAGGTTTGATACATCAATCCCAATTTCAGACAGCTCTGATTTGGTAATTTTGTAAATCCCATCTTGTGAAATAGGGATTTTAAACCATCTATCAGCAATTTCAAATGGATTTTCCGGTTGAGGTCTGGTTTGAGGCACACTCCAATATTTTGCTACGTCAAAGTTTATTATGGAATTTTCGTAAACGCTCCGAAAATATTTATCTGCAAATTCTTTTCTGTAAAAAGTGTTTCCCGTAATATCGAAATTAATATCAAAATTTTCAGTTACTGTAACCATTTGATTTTCAATTTGAAAAGGACATATTGTAACTCGAACAACTCGCTGATTCCTCCATATGAAAGGGTCTGACAAGGTAATCAATTTTGTATTGAGAGATTTGCGGTAAATTTTCGGATTGATCTCAAAAACTGCTCGGTGGGTTTCGTCTGTGTCAGATTCTATGTATTTGGGGCAGGGAGCGAGAGGATATTGTAAATGCTTTTGTACATATCTTTGATTTTCAATTTTATATTTAAGTTGACCCTCTTGCGGAATTCCAACGAGAAAAGAATATAGAGGAATTCTTGCTTCTCCTGAAATATCGGTAAAACTTAGATGTTTGGCATCGATGAAGGAAAATTGATCGGAATTGTGGAGGCTATATTTTCCAAGGGTGAAATTAATGGATAGGTTTGAAGATTGGGAATTTGTTATAAAAATTGGTTTAGCCACAATAGTGGTGACTAAACCAATAAATCCCAAAAATAATGCTAATTGAAATCGTCTAATCAAGATAATACTTAAAGTATATGACTTTTAATAATTGTTATAATATTTTGTTAAACGTGCTTTTTGACGTGCTGCTTTATTCTTATGAATAACATTAGTTTTGGCAGCTTTGTCAACGATCGAATATATTGCAGATAAAAGCTCTTTCATCTTTTCTTTTTCATCAGCTGATTTAAACTTTTTAATCAAAGTTCTAATGCTCTTTTTTAGATAATGATTTCGCTCACGTTTTTTTGCATCAGATCTTATTCTTTTTTCGCATGATTTATGACTTGGCATTATGCTCCTTATAATTTTTTTGATTGATTTGAAAGAACTACTTTCTTCTGTCTGTACATTTTTTGTCAAAGAAATTGAAATAATGGTTTATTCATCCTGATTCACAAAATATTTTTGCAATAATTTTCTAAAAAAGAGAGTGTTCAAAATTATTAGTATAATGCAAATCAATATTTGATATATAATTCTATTTAATCCGAGAATATTTGAAATTCCGGTTTCAAGTGCAGAAAATCCGATTATGAGAAAATAAAATTTATATGCAAAAAATATTTCAAGAAAGATCAAAATAAGTCCTAAAATAATCCAATATAACCACATTTATTTATCTTTTGAATCTGTTTCCGGTTCTTTGCTTTTGTCTTTTCTGATATATTTACGCTTAATTTTTTTTCTACCTGAAGAATAACCACCGTATCCGCCATATCCCCCGTAGCTACTGTATCCACCATAACGAGAACCGTAAGAAGATCCCCCTCCGGAAGTAGTTCGAATACCAAGTATTCTTAACAATTTCGCAAAACCAACCAAAATAAGATAGATCACTATTAACGAAAGGGTGATAAATATCAATGAGATAAAAAAAGTAATGCCAAAGGAATTTATTGCAATTTTGATTATTGATGATTTATAGACTATATTTGACACATCAATTTTTGCCAACATTACACCGGATTTGTTCTTTTTTTGTTGCAGGAGTGACTTTAAATCTTCAATTCGATTTTCCTGATCTTCAATTTGTTGTTGTAATTCTGTAATATCCTGATCTTTATATGAAAGACTTGAACTGGATTTGTTATCTTCCAACATTCTTTTTTTCAATTTTTCTGCAGTTTTAATTCGATCTTCTATATCGGAAATAGTAAGAAAATCCGGAGCTTGGACAAGTTCCTCTGATGTTAAATCATTAGAAGTTAAAAGGGGAGCAAGAATTTCCGAATATTTGTCTTGGGGGATCTCAAGCAATTTGCAAATATTTTTATTGGTTTTTGCGGATGAATAGATTGAGTTCAGGTTATTCTCAATGATAATTTTGTTGATTGTTTGCTTAAAAGATGAGATATCTTGAGTAACAAATTCTAATTCGATTTTTTGATTATATTCATTACTTTCAAATAAAGTCAGAGCTCTTTTCGGGGATTCTGATTTTACGTCTTTAGGTCTAAGAAATGCATCCACGATATTCGATTTGTTGAAAGCAATGATGAGTGAGATGAAAATTGCACCCAGAAGAAGGATATTCTTCATCCTTCTTGAAATACTTAACAATGTCATTATTTCTCCTGATTTTTTATTTTCTTAATAACGTCAACTACGGATTTTGCATAAATCACCGTTGCATTGAACAAAAGCAGAATCCCGATTATCAATGTCAAGTATTGCAAAGAAATATTTGCGAAAATTGTCTGATTGAAGAATCCAATATTCAAAATATACATATACACGGCAAGGCTCAGAAATGTTACGGCAATTTTCCCAAAAATATTAGAACTTGGCACGAGTCGGTAATTTTTCATTAAAATATAACTACCAAGTAAGATGAGAAATTCCAGAAAGATTATACTTATAAATGCCCATAAAGGGAAATCGGAATAAAACATAAGGAAGACGATTATCATAAGGAAAAAAATTTTATCTACAACCGGATCTAATATTCTTCCGAAAGGTGTAGTTTGATTCATTCTTCTTGCTAAGTAGCCATCAGCGATATCTGTAATGCCGGCTAATATTAATAACCAAAAAGCAACCCAATTATGTCCTTTGGTAAAATAAATTAAAATGAATGGTAAAATAATTAGGCGGATAAAAGTTAAAATATTTGGAAGGGTTAAAATATCATCCGAATCATAATTGATCTTTTCATATTCTGAATTTTTTGAATACATAATTTTTTATTCCAGAGTGAATTTTTTTCTCAAGATTCTGAGAAAATTTTTATTTTTAAATTTTATAAAGTAAGATTGATATTTCGATTTTTCTATGTTTATTTTGTCGAGTTGGGATACTCTGCAAGTATTTTCTCCATCAATGCTTAACCAACATTTGACGTTACTCTCCAATTTTATTTCAAAATTTGAATCGGAAGAAAACACAACCGGTTTTGAAAATTGATTATGCGGATTGATTGGAGTAACAATAAAATTTTTACAATCAGGATGTAAGATTGAACCGCCGGCAGAAAGGGAGTAGGCTGTAGAACCGATTGGGGTTGCGATTATTACTCCATCCCCCCGTAACATGTATAAATAATCATTATTTTGATAAATATTTATACCGATTAGTTTCGGGTAGTTACCTTTGGAAAGAACAATATCGTTTATGGCGTAATATTGGTCATTATTTACTTTGCAATAAAGGGCATCTCTTTTTTCAATAGAGTAATTTTTGTGTATGAGTTTATCAATAATTTGAATGAACTCATTTTTATTACACTCGGAAAGGAAACCTAATTTTCCGTAATTGAATCCCAGTAAAGGTATTCCTTCAAAGAGGATTTTTCTGGCTATTGCTAACATTGTACCATCACCACCGAAAACAATTACAGAATCAATTTGCCTTCTGAGAAATTTTTTTACATACGTTATGTTAGAGAATATCGCATCTTTTTGTTCATCTAAGAGAAAAACATTTAAGCCACAATCTCTTAAATATTTTATCTTTTTGGAAATCTTAGACCGATCAGTAAAATGCAAAGGATTATAATAAATTCCTATTGATTTCATAGGAACATATATTTGAATTTACTAGAATTGTGTCAATAAAAATTAGTTTAATGATTTTTTTTAAATTTATTGACATATAATCAACACAGTGCGGATTTTTGCCACAAATTGATTTGGAAAATCAAGTACTTTTACATATCCAATTTCAATAGTATTTAATTTTAATCGTTCTTTAAAATTTCCAGATATGTGTTACGTTTTAAATGATAAACTAAATTTTCTCGGAGGAGTGGTCGAGTGGTTGAAGGCGGCGGTCTTGAAAACCGTTGATGTGCAAGCATCCGTGGGTTCGAATCCTACCTCCTCCGCCATTTGCAATTTTTTAGGCAGTTCACTTTTCTAAATCGGGTGTGTTCACCCTTTGGGAAAATGTATTACGGGAGAGATGACCGAGTGGCTGAAGGTGCGCGCCTGCTAAGCGTGTGTGGGGATAGAACCTCACCCAGGGTTCGAATCCCTGTCTCTCCGCCATTATCTCAGATTTATTTCATTTTTTTTGCACAGGGTCGTCGCCAAGCGGCAAGGCACAGGGTTTTGGTCTCTGCATTCGTAGGTTCGACTCCTACCGACCCTGCCATTTTAATTAGAGTCTGTCCGTAAATTAGGGATTCGACGCAGATGAACACTGAAAAAACCGATTTTCGCAAGATAAAATTTTTTTATAAAAACTGTATTATCAGCGCTTGCCCCGTTGAATGCTTTGTATTTTAATATTCAACAGGGGTTTATCAGCATAATCAGTGTTTATCTGCGTCGAATTACCTTCGGAGAATTATTGCAAAAATGCGAGTTTACAGATGGGCACTAATTGATTCATTTTAAAACGAGTTACACGAATTTTTATAAATTTCTCTTTTGAGGATTTGCCACAATCTTTTACTGGGATGTAGTCTAACGGCAGGACGGCGGATTCTGGTTCCGTAGATGAGGGTTCGATTCCTTCCATCCCAGCCATTTTTTTAAGCACACATAAAATATATGAAAAGCAAAAAAGAATTTTCACCCTTTATTTACATTTTACCAGCTGCAATTATCGTCCTTTTTTTTCGATTTATACCGATAGTTTTATCTTTTATTTTAAGTTTTTTTAATTGGACGATCAGGGGACCTGAAGGATTTATCGCTTTTGAAAACTATATAAAATTATTTAAAGATGCCCAATTTTGGCATTCCCTAATAAACACATTTTATCTTGCTGTTTTTGTTGTACCAATTACACTTATCCTTTCTTTATTTTTCGCAAACCTTTTAAATAAAGTCAAAAAACTTTCTGGCTTTTTTAGAACTACTTATTTTATTCCCACAGTTACTTCACTTGTTGCAATCTCAATTGTATGGAAGTTAATATTTTCACCTCAAAGCGGTTTGATGAATAGTTTTCTGTCCATTTTTGGAATTCACGGGTTGGGTTGGCTTTCGGAGAGTAGAGGTGTTTTTGATCTTTTACTCGGTACGGTTGGCATTAATCTGACCCATTGGTTAAAAATATTGGCAACACAAACCGGGGCAAGTTTTAGTATGTTATACATCATTTTTGGAGGACCATCATTAGCTCTGTTCGCAATTATTATCGTTTGTATTTGGAGAGGTATGGGATACAATACGATCGTTTACCTCGCCGGATTGCAAAATATTCCGGAAATTTATTATGAAGCCGCCGAAATTGATGGAGCAAGTAAATTTAAACAATTTTTTAAAATAACTGTTCCGCTAATTTCCCCCACAACTTTTTATGTGCTGTTGATGACTACGATTACGACTTTTCAGGTATTTAGTCAGGTGTATTTAATGACTGGTCCACCGGTGGGAGGTCCACTCGGAACAACAAAAGTGATTGTTTATTATATTTATGATACAGGATTAGGGGAGGCTATGGATTTAAGCTATGCGAGCACAATTGCTCTCGTTTTGTTTTTCATAATTCTCAGTCTGACTTTACTTCAAAAAAGATTAGAAAAGAAAGTACATTATTAATATGTTCAAAAAAATTTTAGGAAAATCTTTTTCCTATTCGATGTTAATCGTCTGCGGTTTAGTCATGGTTACTCCATTTCTCTGGATGGTAACAACCTCAGTGAAGTCGCAATCAGAAATAAATAAAGGGAGCTCGGGTTTTATTCCTCTGGAAACAGTATCTTATGTCGAGAGGGAAAATGGTGATAAGGAATATATAGAAATTATTGTTGACGAGGGAGAGCTATCAGTCGTAAATATTTATGACAAAACTAGAAAAAATTTTCGAGAATCGTTTGTAAAGGTTCCCACTGCAAAAATCCACACCAAGCGACAATTGAAATTCCATTTTAATAATTTTGCCCAGGCTTTTAATAAAGTCCCATTCGGGAGATATTTTCTTAATACAATTTTCGTTTCTTTCTGTGTGGTTCTCGGAGTTCTACTAACTTCCTCTTTGGCTGCTTATGCCTTTGCCAGGATGAGATTTAAGGGCCGAGATTTCATCTTCTACCTTTTTATCAGCATGATGATGGTTCCGCAACCAATTTATTTGATACCTTCATATTATTTATTAACGAAAATCGGATGGGTAAATACTTACTGGGCTCTGATAATTCCGTGGGTTACGAATATTTTCAGCATTTTTCTACTTCGGCAACAGTTTAAAACTGTTCCCCAAGATCTCTTTGATGCTGCCACGATTGACGGGTGTTCCAGATTTGGAATTCTCTGGCGAATTATCCTGCCAATTTCCAAACCCATTTTAGCCACTACCGCAATTTTTGCTTTCATTGGGAGTTGGAACAGTTTTATGTGGCCTCTTGTAATGACGAGTAGTGATAAAATTCGGGTGCTTCAGGTCGGGCTTTCATATTTTGCTCAGGAATCATCATCCAGCACAGCTTTGCTAATGTCTGCTTCCGCTTTCTCAATAGCCCCGCTCTTGATTCTATTCTTATTTGCCCAGAAGCAGATTATTTCCAGTTTCGTTTCAAGCGGCTTGAAAGGTTAGACCGGTATTGCGAGCTGAAAACCTTGCGAAAGGTCAATTTGGAGGAATTTATGGGTGTTGGTTGGTACTTTTGGGTTATGAGTTATGAGTTGTGGGTTTCCAATTCCATACTTCTGGGTACTACTTTCATAAGTTTGCTTCATATACATTATGATTTGCTTTTTTTGCGACTGCTATATATTTCTTCCTCAATAAAACCCTGAGTATTAAACATATCTTCAAATAATTCATTGTAAGTACATAATTTTTAAAATATAATCATCAATAAAGGGATAATCGCAATTCACTCCGATTTTATATTTACTATAGGGGAATAAGTGTGCCGGTTATTAAAAATATTATTTCAGAAAAAATTGACAATAATTAACCCTTGTTCAGACTATAGTATAAATAACTATAGTTTGTAAGGAGTAAGAATGAAATTGCGGAAAGATCTGGAAAAAACCGTATTGTTGTGGAAAAAAGAATATAAAAAAGGTTTCACTTCATTTATGATTTTGCTCTTGCTAAAAGAGCATTCTATGTATGGTTACGAGATAAAACAACAATTAGGAGAGTTAACAGGTGAGCAGGTTCAGTTTCAAGACAGTGCCGTTTATCATATTCTAAAAAGAATGAATAAAAAGGAATTTGTTACTTTTGAATGGAGAAAGTCCACAAAGGGACCAAAAAGAAAGTATTATGTCATCACAAATACCGGCAAGCAATTGGTGAAAATTTTTGCTGTTGAGTATATTCGCCCTATGAGTAATGCCTTGAACACTTTAATGAAAAAACATTTTCCAGATAATCTAAAAAATATTTAAGGAGTAAAATTGTGATCAAACAAGTTATGCCAAAATTAAGGATTGGAAATTTAGTTGCAGAAAAACCTATTATTCAAGGCGGAATGGGTGTGGGAATTTCCCTGTCTCGTTTAGCAGCAGCAGTTGCCGAACAAGGTGGGATTGGAGTGATTTCATCTGTTGGTTTGGGATTGGTGAAATCAGGTTTTAAAGGTGGTTACAAAAAATCAAACCAAGACGCCCTTCGAGCTGAAATTCGACAAGCTAAAAAAATGACAAATGGGATTCTCGGTTTGAATATCATGGTGGCAGCATCAGATTTTGATGAAATTGTTGAAATAGCATTAGACGAAGAAATTGATATTATTTTTCTTGGGGCTGGTCTTCCCCTGAAACTTCCTAAAAAATTAAATATTAATTATCTAAAAAAAATGAAAACAAAAGTTGGGGTGATAGTTTCATCCGCCAGAGCTACTAATATTATATTTAAGATTTGGGATAAAAAATTTAATTATCTACCGGATGTGGTTGTGATTGAAGGACCCAAAGCAGGTGGGCATCTCGGCTTTAAACTTGATCAAATCGAGAATCCTGAATTCTCTCTTGAAAATATTTTGCCTGCTGTTCGAAATATTGTTGAAATCTACGAAATGAAATGTAACAAAAAAATACCGCTCATTGCAGCAGGTGGAATTTATACAGGAGCGGATATTTTAAAATTTCTTCATCTCGGAGCAAATGGTATTCAAATGGGTACAAGATTTGTAACAACTCATGAGTGTGATGCGGATTACGAATTCAAAAAAGCATATCTTGATTGTACAAAAAAAGATATTGGAATCATTAATAGTCCGGTGGGATTACCTGGTAGAGCAATTATAAATGATTTTTTGAAAGATGTTTTTGCCGGTGTAAAAAAGCCCTATACTTGCCCTTGGAAGTGCTTAAAAACCTGCGATTACAAAAATTCTCCCTACTGCATTGCTCTGGCACTAACGAATGCACAAAAGGGAATACTGAAAAACGGATTTGCTTTTGCCGGTGCAAACGCATATCTCACGGATAAAATTGTCTCGGTTCAGGAGTTGTTCAACAGTTTGAAGGATGAATTCAATAAAGCAGTTTCTGAAATTAAAGTTCCATTGCCACTTTTAGCATAGAAAACTTGAGTTAATCCGCCGACTGGCGGATTGATTTAAATTTTTCGCTTTACAAGCAATTTGAATTTGGGATAAATCAATCAAGAGATATTCGCCATGAACCGACCTGTAAAAAAACGACAAATAGTTGATCTGGAAATCGTAGATCTTGCATACGAGGGAAAAGGAATTGCCCGAATCGGCAAGTATTGTATTTTTGTGAAAGGGGGAATTCCGGGTCAAACCGTGAGAGCTTTTGTTACCAAAGCAAAAATATCTTATGCAGAAGCGAATGTAACAGAGATTTTACAAAAGAGCCCAACTGAAATTGAACCACGTTGCAAATATTTCAAACATTGTGGGGGATGTGTGTACCAAAATCTTCCCTATGATGAGCAACTGTTTTATCTCGAAAAGCAAGTAAAGGACACTTATCAACATTTAGGCGGATTTAGCAAGATCAATTTTCTTCCGATTATCGGAAGTGAAAATATTTATCATTACCGCAACAAAATGGAATTCTCATTCTCCCCATACCGTTGGTTGATGCCGGGCATTGATGAGCATAAAGATGAAAATTTTGCACTCGGCTTGCGTCCGAACAAAAGCTATATGAAAACTATTGATATTGATAAATGCTTCATTGCTCCGCTTGAATCCGAAAAAATTATGTCAATAGTTCGCAAATTCGCAATTGAAAATAATTTGCAACCTCATAATCAAAAGACACATCAGGGTTTTCTGCGTCATCTTATGCTGCGAAAGGGTTATAATACTGACCAAATAATGATAAATATTATAACGAAGAACGATAGACCGGAGTTATTTAATGGGCTTGTGAAGAAGTTGGCAGCATCTTTGCCAAATCTTCCTTCTATTGTTAATGCGGTAACAGACACGCTTTCTGGAACTACAAAGGGCGAGAAATATAATCTGCTTTTCGGAGAAAAATATATCGAAGAAAAATTAGGTAAGTTTCGATTTCGTATTTCAGCAGAGTCATTTTTTCAAACGAATACTTACATGGCTGAGAAATTGTATGAACTCATTAAGAATTTTTCTAACTTGGAAAGAGACAATATTGTGTGGGATTTGTTTTGTGGAGCAGGTAGCATCGCCATTTATTTGGCACCGTTTGTGAAAAAAGTTATTGGTTTTGAGATTGTTCACCAAGCCGTGGAAGATGCAAAAATTAATGCAAAATTGAATGGAATTGAAAATGTGGAATTCATCGAAAGCAATCTGGATAAATATTTTCAGAAAAATACTGAAAAAATTAAAGAATTTCCATCTCCCGATTTGATGATTCTTGATCCACCGAGAGCAGGAATAAATTTTCAGCTTATTCGCGAAATAATTCAAATTGCCCCAAAAGAAATAATTTATGTTTCCTGCAAACCTTCCACTCAAGTACGTGATTTGAAAATTTTTACCGAAAAAGGAAAATATCGCATTGATGCGGTTCAACCTGTAGATATGTTCCCGCATACTGCTCATATTGAGGTTGTAACGAAGCTAGTGAAGAACTAAGGTTTTTTGAAAATAAGTATCGTTCGAGAAGTTGGAAAATCTTGAGTTAAATTCCGTTTTTTTGAACTTGACTTAAGATTTTCCAACTCACAAATATAACGCTAATTAGAGTCTGTCCGTAAAGTAGGGATTCGACGCAGATGAATGTGATAAACAACATCACGCTGAAAAAAAGTGAATTTTCGCAAGATAAAAATTTTTTGTAAAAAGTGTAATATCAGCGTTTATCAGCATAATCAGTGTTTTTCTGCGTCGAATCACATTCGGAGAATCATTGCAAAAATGCGAGTTTACGGCTGGACACTAATTCTGCTTCACGAGAATTAATTTGATAATTTGTTTGAAAAGATTTTAAGGATTCTTGACAATCATTTGATTAAAATAGAAAGGGGAGCAATAAAGAAAATAAATAAGCACAACACTTAAAAAAATGCCATTGAAATATATTTTTCACATAATCAAAATTGTAAATAAATTTATTATTTAAGGACTAATTATGTTAGACAGAGAATTTTCCGTTTTACTTGATGCATTCCGAAGATTGATCAGGCGGAATGCTGTGCCAAACCTCAAAAAAATAATTGTTAAGACGCATCCGGCTGACTTGGCAAGAGTTTTCCGGAATTTTACTCCAGCCGAAAGAGATACTGTTTTTGGATTAATTGATGATCACCGTTATAAAGCAGAATTTCTCACTGAATTAGATGAGCACATATTCATTGAGATTCTATCGAATTTGGAACCTGCCGTAATCGTAACATTGTTAAATGAAATGGCTTTGGACGATCAGGCGGATATTGTTGCTCAACTTCCCGAAGAACTGGAGCATGCTGTATTGGATTTGATGGACAATAAAGAATCCGAAGGATTGGAAGAATTGCTGATGTATCCACCCGAATCTGCAGGTGGAATTATGGCTCCCTTGCCTCTCAAGGTTCGAGAAGACCAAACTGTTCAGGATGCGATTAAGGTTATTCGAGAAGATAAGAAAGCGGAAATGCTTTTTTATATTTACGTTGTTGACGAAGATGATAAATTACGCGGAGTTCTTTCTATACGCCATTTGTTGACTGTGGCTCCCACAACAATGCTCAAAGACATAATGATAAAAAAGGTCATTAGCATTCAGCCGGAGACGGATCAGGAAGAAGTGGCACGAATCACCAGCAGATATGATTTTCTCGCTTTGCCGGTGGTGGATAATGACGGGATTCTGCTCGGAATTGTAACTGTGGATGATATTATTGATGTTATTCGCGAAGAGGCGACTGAGGATTTTCTCCAAATGGCTGGTGTAGGAAAAGATAGAGAAATTCTGCTCAAATCCCCTTTGCAGGCTACTCGTATTCGTTTTCCTTGGTTATTTGCAACTTTTTTCGGCGGATTAATAGTTTCGCTCATTGTAATGAATCATCAGGAATTGATAAATCAATTCATACTTCTCGCTGCATTTATGCCAATTGTTGCAGGAATGGGTGGAAATGTAGGAACACAATCTTCCACGATTGTGGTGCGAGGACTTGCCACCGGAAGAGTTAATGTGAAAGAAATAGGAAAACTCCTTTATGGGCAGGTGATTATCGGGCTTATATTGGGAGTCGTTTATGGTATTCTGATCGGCGTTTTTGCTTTGATATTTTATCATAATCAATTTGATAAAATTTTATATTTTGGGCTTACACTTGGCGTTTCACTTACAATAGCGATGCTAATTGCTGCCACCACAGGGACGCTTATCCCTCTAATTCTAAATAGATTTAATATTGATCCGGCTGTGGCTACAGGTCCCATTGTAACCACCACTTCGGATATTATCGGCGTGTTTGTTTATCTGACCACAGCTACGATAATGCTCATGTGATTTTTTGATTTAACAGGAAATAATAAAATTCGATCAGAAATTATACGAAATGCCTAATCCTCCAAAAAACCAGACACCTCTAAGAAGAATAGAAGTAGTCATCCCAAATAATGGTCTTATGGAATATTTAGCAAAGTCAGTGCTGAAAGCCGGGCAAAAATTCAAATAAATATCACCAATCCATAAACCCGAAATATCATTATGAACAAAAATATCAATCGGAAAATTTACAGATAAACTTGTTTCTAAATATTTGTTTGAAAAGAAAGTATAATTTAAACTAGGGGAATATTCGAACATACAAATGCTTAGTTTTTCTAGAGAAAAAGTCCCAATGTAAATTCCCCAGAAATCTGAGTAAGCAAGTTTGTCTTTTATCAGTGATTTTTTCCCGCCAATTGCTAGATAGTGTAAATGAGTTCCACCTATTTTTTCGTAACGAAATAATAGATTTTTTTTGGCATTAAGTCCATAATTTACGATGAAACCGAAATTTGGATATTGGGGGAAATAAGGTTTATTTACGGTATAAATTGGGGTTATTTCAAGAGCTTTCGGGGGAAGCAATTTTGTACTTTGGAATGTAGCCGGAGTATAACATCCCTGTAAAAAGATTACTGCCAAAAAAAAACTTATTAAAAGAATTTTCTTTTTCATCCGGTCTCCTTTAATTTTATGGTAATCTTGATTACCCAATAAATTTTTTAAATGCTAATTCTTTCTCCGGACGGAATAGGCAATTTCTATCAAAAAAATTGTGGAAAAACAATTAACAAAATTTGAAGACAAATATTTGCATAAATTCCGGCAAGCAGATCGTCACAAATAACTCCCCAGCCGTGCGGAAGAGATTGGAGTTCGTTTATAAATGGTGGTTTGGCTATATCAAAAATGCGGAAAAATATAAAAGCATAAATTGCAACCATCAGGGAATGCGGTAAAAAAAGTACAGCAACAAAATATCCCAGAACTTCATCAATTACGATTTTATGGCTGTCATGCCCGAGTTCTTTTTCAGCAGATTTTATTATTGGAATGAAGATCAATGAAACGATAATTATTCCGGCAATTACAATTAAATTCGGATAGAGATTAATTATTTCCGCTCTTGAAAGAAATCCAAAGCAAAAATAATAAAGGATGGCTGCAAAAAAACTGGCAACAGTTCCGGAAGCAAAAGGAAAATATCCGATGAAACCAACGGAAACGAGCAGGTTGCGTATAAATTTCATGATTATTGCACTCGCTTAATATTTGCGCCGAGATTTGTTAATTTATTCTCAAAATTCTCATAACCTCGATCAAGATGATAAATTCTGCTAACTTCTGTTTCTCCACTTGAAACCAATGCTGCCAAAACCAGAGCAGCTGCAGCTCGAATATCCGATGCCATAAGCGGTGCACCGGAGAGCTTATTCCCCCCACGAATAATAATCTCATTTCCGCTCAGTTTTATATCTGCTCCGAGTCTTTGCAATTCGGTTGTGTACATAAATCTGTCGGGAAAAATAGTTTCATAGATGGAACTTTTCCCTGAAATTGTAGAAAGAAGAGCAGCAAATTGTGGTTGAAGATCTGTGGGGAAACCCGGATATGGATTTGTGGTAATTTCCAAAGAGGATTTATCTCCTTTACTACTCAAACTTATAGAGTCTTTTGTTGTCGTGATTTGAAATCCAGCATTTTCAAATTTTTCCAGAACAATTCCCAAATGATCCGGATTGCAGTTTTCCACTGTTATCGAACCACGCGTGATTGCTGCCGCAATTAGAAGACTGCCTGTTTCGATTCTATCGGGGATCAATGTAGTTTTCATCGGATACAATTTTTCTACTCCCTGAATTTCGAGAATTTCTGTTCCAAGTCCTGTGATATTCGCTCCCATAGAGTTGAGCACTTTTGCCAATGAGGTGATTTCCGGCTCGCAGGCAGCATTTTGGAGAAGGGTTTTCCCTTGGGCAGTTACTGCTGCCATTAGCACGTTTGCAGTTGCACCTACGCTTTTTGTTTCAAAAAAAATATTTGCACCGATCAATTTTTCGGTTTTCCCACAAATATAACCATGCTTCACTTCAAATTTCGCGCCCAATTTTTCAAAAGCCTTTAAGTGAAGATCAATTGGCCTTGCTCCGAGAGCACATCCACCCGGAAAAGAAACTTTTGCTTCACCCTTTCGAGCCAATAGGGGACCTAGCACGTAAATAGATGCTCGCATGGTTTTGACAAGATCGTAGGGTGCGGAATGGTTGTCGCAACCGTTTGTAATAATTTTTAGAGTGTTGTTTTCAAAATTTACTTGTGCTCCAATAATTCGGAGCAGCTTTGCCATTGTGCGAATATCAATCAGATCAGGAACATTTTTTATGATATGTTTGCCGGACGCAAGAATCGTGGCAGCCATTATTGGCAAACCCGCATTTTTTGCTCCACTTGCAGTGATAGTTCCTTTGATTTTTTGAATACCTTTGATTAAAAATTTGTCCATTGTAAAATAATTATCCTTTTTTTATTGTTAGAACTCGATCGAGTTCATTAAAATCCTGTTTGGTTCGTGTTATTTTGAAATTAGTTTCAATTGCGATTTTTAATATATCGTTTTTCTGATTTGCGCCTATTTCAAAAAAGATTGTCCCGCTTTTATTGAGAAATTTTGAAGCATCATTTAAAATTCCGGAATAAATTTCTAAGCCCATTTTCCCACCGTTTAAAGCGATTCGAGGTTCATAATCTTTTACTTCGTTTTGAAGATTTTCAATATCTTCGGGAGAAATATAGGGGGGATTTGAAATTATAATATCGAATTTATCAAAAATGTTTTGAAAAAGGTCGGATGGAATAAAGTCTATATTATTGATCTTATGAAGATTCAGGTTTGCTTTAAAATTTTCCGGTACATCTTTGGAAATATCTGTGGCAGTTATGGAAACTGTAATTGGAGAATTTTGAAAATGCTTATATAATGAAATCGGGATGATGCCGGTTCCGGTTCCAATCTCAAGTATTTTCCATTCGGTCCGATCACTCTTTTCAATGTGTTCGATAACTTCATCAAGCAGCAGTTCTGTTTCCGGACGAGGAATAAAAACCGATTCGTTTACGATAAATTTATGTCCGTAAAATTCTGTTTCACCCAGTAAATATTGCAAAGGATAAAAATTAGCACGCTTTTTTATCAATTGTTTTGCTTCTGAAAGTTCGTGTGATGTGAGTGGCATATCAAAACCCAAATATAAATCCAATCGCGTTTTATTCAAAACTTTTGCCAGAATGCATTCTGAGTTGAACTTGGGAGATTCGATTCCTTTCTCTCGGAAATAAGAGGAAGTCCATAAAAGAACTTTTTTAATAGTCCAGACTTGATTTTCTTGTTTGTTCACTAATTTTGTCATTATGTAAGAAATTCAAATTTGGTGATTTGTTGTCAAAGTTTTTGACAGAACCCGGATAACTTGCTTACAACTTAGCACTTATGCAAAATCCACACATTCGGTTCAATATATTTACCCAGATTTTTTTGCAGATCAACTTTAACCGGATTTAATGCTCCCTGAATAATGTAATCACCATTATCCCCCAAATGCATACCTGTCCAATCTTCCCACTCGGAAACAGTTCCCTTAACAATCATAGATCTGTTAGCAACTTTTAGAATTTTTCCTCCGATTTTAACATGAACTCTGATCCATGGATCAAAAGGTAAACCATCACATTCCCAGCGAATATATTTTTCCAGTGGAATTAAAGGATATTGTGATTTTAAAATTGGTCGTACCGGTAAAACAAGATTAGTAAATCCATTTCTGTGAGCCAGTTTTTTGAATTCATCTATTATTTTATAACTGATTCCTCTGCCTGAATATTTTTTTGAAATAACTGCAGCCAATCCACATAATGTATTTTCTCTTTTATTTGATGTAAAAATATTTTCCAAGACTTCATCAAACCCGAGTCGAAAATCAAGAATATTGTTCTCAATATAAATTGGAGCAGTATTGCCGACTCCTACGTATTCATTGCCGATTTTGAACAATAATTGATATTTAGGAAATTTTTTATAGAGCCTTCTCCAATATTTTTTCACGATTGCATCATGATTTAAAAATATTGGCCAGGGATCTTCATGAAGCCGATTTATCTCATTTACTAAATTGGGATCTTCTGATAAGTTGCGAATTATTATTTCCATTTGGTTTTTTATATTTAATACGGGAGGGGAATAAAAATAATTTTATTTAATCAACAAAATTTTTCTCACGGTATGTTTATCATCATTCAGTTGAAATTTTATAAAATACACACCCGAAGTTACGGATCTATTTTTGCCATTGCGTCCATTCCAATTAAATATGTGTTGAGTGGAACTTGCGTTTTGTATGTTCATTGTAAAAATTTTCTCACCTTTTACATTAAAAATACTAATGACAATATTTTGAATTTGTTGAGTTGTGGAAAATGAGATATTTAGGTAATTTGATTCGGATATATTAAAGGGATTTGGGAAAATTTTTATCTGCAATTTTTCTGTATAATTTTCATCAATTGTCGCATAATTCCAGATCAAATCCGCAAATTCCGGGTGGTCAATAAATGGATTTCTGTTTTCTTGCCAGTTTTCATAGATTTTATCATTTCGACTTTCCTCCCATTCATCCACGGGATCGTCTGTATGCCATTGCAGAAGAGTGGATATTCTTGCATGATATGGTTCACCATTGGGGGACGAGGGTATGTAATCCACCATTTCCAAATCAGGCTCACCATTATCTCCCTCGTAACGGACAGCCATATAAAAGATCATTCGAGCCACATCTCCTTTTACGTTATCCAAAGGTTCGAAAGTTTCATCGGTTCTATATCCACCGAGAGTTGAACCGTTATACGTATAAACAGGGGAACCGCCGAGATCGAAATCTTTATTCCCACGCATCGAATTGATGTAAACATTTGTCGGTCTTATATGATGAGCATCAGTTCCGGCAGGGGGAGAAGTGCCGAAATCACCGTGAGATTTCGCCCAAACGTGCTCACGATTCCATTCGTCAACCATTCCGCCAAATTCCGATTTTGGGATGGAAATGCCGGTGTAAAGCAAAATCACATTATTTGAATTATTCGGATCTTCGTCAGTATTCGGTAAAATGTAATCTCGAAGGGCGTTATAACTGAACTCAATATGATCATCAATAATATTGTGCAAAGTCTGTTTCAGTTCATCTCCGGTCAGTCCTTCTGTACCGTCATAATAATCTGCAAAGCATCCGATCGGTAAACTGAGGAGAATCAGGATTGATAAAAATGCTAAAATATTTGAAGTATTAATTTTTTTCATAATAAAATATTTTTTACCTCGAAATACACGGAAAAACACTAAAGACAGAACTTAAAATCCCAATCTCTAAGCCAACGCCGCCAGCTGGTGGATTCATTCTCCTTTTAAACTCGGCGAATAGACGGTTGAGAAACGAATCATCTGTCGGGATATGTGTGTATTTCATATTAAAAAAGATAGCCTTACACAATTTTGCGTAAGGCTATCGTAATCTCCTAACAAAGTGTGCATCCGTCAGCCGGTGGATGATTCGACGCAGAAAAACCCCAAGTGGAATATAAATGCAAAAACATTCCACAGGGCAAGCACTGATTCGGCAGATAAACCCCTGTTGAATATTAAAACACAAAGCATTCAACGGGGATACTACTTTTTTTGTAATTAAATTTTTATCTGCGTAAATCAATTTTTTCAGCGATCATCTGCGTCCAATCTATACTTAACGGATAGACTCTAAATAGTCTTTCCTAACGCATAAGAATCATTTTGCTTTGAAATGTTTTTTGTGCTGTTTCAATTTTATAGAAATAAATTCCATTCTTAACAGGATTGCCATTCTCATTTTCTGCATTCCAGTCCGCTGCAAAAAAGTTTTCGTAAACATTTTCAGTATCAAGAGTTTTCACGAGTTGCCCTTGCAAATTATAAATTTTAATCTGGGGATTAATGTTTGCCGGTTGCGAGAGATTAAAGGAAATGGTTGTAAGATCGTGGATAGGATTCGGATAATTTTGTAAGAGAATATCGTTGTTTCCAATCTTATTTTCTCCAATACTATTTCCTGTGATAAGAATATCCAAAGAATCTCGCGGATTGATTCCATAATTTTCGTATGAAAAATCACATACTCCGGTTATTCTAATTGACTGTCCGGTGGCAATTACTTGATCAAGAATTGTCCCGCTGCTTGAGAAATTGTAATCAACATTATCACCAATAACAAAGGTTGTTTCCCAATCATCATCAGAACCAATGTATGTAAGATTTGTGTCCGTAGGAGTTGCCACAAAAACGTTTTCGATACGGATCAATTGACCTTCCCATTGCTCGGCAGGATTAGTGTTTTCCGGGATTTCTATATCAATTTGTAATCCTGGAATAGTGGAAGGAATCGGAGCACTTCCGGTAGTGGAAGAGATCAATGCAGGATTTTTTATTTCTGTCAAACCATAATATTCATCTCTGGAACCAGCAAAAACAATCGCATCTGAAAGGGAAACTACACTTGGAAAGTTCATATCAAAAATCATAGATCCATTATATGGACCGGGCATCTCACTTACCCAAACATTGTTATATCCGTCGTTCGCAGAAACTGTTGCAGAAAATGTGGCGGTTATACCATCTTCAATTGTCCCCGGGGGATTCAAGGTGTTTGTAACAGAAATTGGCAGAATCCCGGCATATAGATCTGCATTGGAAGGATTTTCACTATCTGTAATCGTGTCAACCGTAAGGTCTCCAACCATAGTTGCAGATGGATCTGTAAGATGAACGAGTTTTGCGTCATTGCCATCAATAGTAGCGGTTCCAAAAGTAATATCCGCTGTTCCGCTAAGAGCATAACTTGCTGGAGAAACCGTTTCCAGATCAAGATCGTAGTAAAGGAGCAATTCGGAACCGGAAGCACAATATGCTTCTTGGATAGTAGGATTGGAAGCCACGCCAATGCAATGGATGACAGCATCATCGTTACTTATCGTAATTTCGGTCATATCAACATAAATCACGTTTGCACCTGCACCGCTATAAATTCGTGATTCAAGCACAAATCCATCATGGTCTGTCCCGGCTTCAAATGTCCAAGAAAATGAAAGTTGTGACCAGCCTTCAGTAGAATAAGTATCGTTTCCGCCTGCGCTGCCGGCATAAGAAGTAATGTCTTCCGGATCAGAAGTATAATGACCCCAAATTCTTCCTTTTGGATAATCGCCAACCGGAGTGCTATCATACACCCAGAAACTTGCATCGATCACATCACCATCAGATAAACCGGTAATCCACCAGATATAAACTTGTGGCGTTCCACCAATTGGTTCTTCAGTATATTTCAAGCTGTGAGTTTCGTCGTAAGCTTGTTCAGTGCTATTTTCCAGAACAGCATTTCCATAAAAACCAAGACTTACACCGCCATCTTCCCAACTGTAAGTATCAGACTGTTCTGCTAAGCAGAGATTAAATAGGATAAATATCATAGCAGCTGAAATTGCCAAAATTTTTACCCAACCGTTTTGAGAACTTTGCACGTTTTTCATCATATTTCCTCCGAAATATTTATTTTTTGTTTTTCTTCTTCTAAAGAATTTTATTCGGCAAAATCTGTCAATCATTTCAGACATTTTTTTTAACAAGCACAAATAAAAATAATAATTATGAATTATGAATTGTTCAATCGCTTTTCAATCCTTGCCTGCACGGGCGAAGTTCTTTTTCTATAACGAAGCCTTGGTTTAATGGATGCAGGGAATTAAAGAACAAAAGGAGAATGATGAAGATTGAATTTAGAGAATTTCATCCCCCGAAGGCGACGTTGGCCAACGTCGCCTTCGGGGGATAAAATTCCGACATCGTTTTCGGTGGAGGGAATTTGCACATCGTTTTCGGGGGATGAGATTCCGACGTCATTTTCGGTGGATGGAATTCCAATGTCATTTTCGGTGGGATTGATCATTTTTTCCAAATCAATTTTGTTATATCCCAAAATAATGTTTATATTCCGTGATGTATGTCTTTTGATAAAATGCATAATTTGAGAATAATTTGCAATTTTATTTTTAGGTTTGATTAAAAGATGAAAATGATCATAATTCAAACAAAAAGCAAAAAGGCTGAATTGTTTCATCTCTTTTGCCAATCTCAATTCCTCTCTCCAAAATTCACAAAGAATATTCTCTTTGAAAAATGCAATCTTATTTTTC
>JAYEKN010000021.1 GCA_034661015.1 Candidatus Cloacimonadota bacterium | reverse complement strand
GTAGAAGCAAATAACGAACCTTTTGCGAATCTGCCATCTTTCAAAATTGTAAAAAGAGATGGAATATCCATCGGCTTTATCGGTTTGACCGATGCGATGAGCACGACAATTGCAAAATCAGTTCTCCAAAAAGATTTGCTGCCATCCGCCAAACAGACGGTGGAAAAACTAAAAAATCTACAAACCGATCTGATAATCGCAATTACTCAAACCGGAAAAGAAACGAATGAAAAATTGTTAGAAAAAATTCCGGAAATAGATGCGATCTTTTCCGAAGAAATGTATGAAAATAGAACAAATGTTTATTACGTTGGAGACCGACCAATCATTACCACCTGCGGAAATCTCGGTTCTATTGCCAGATTAGATATAAAAGAAACAGGCGGAAAAACCTCGTTTTATCTCAGGATTTATCCGGTGGACTCGTCTGTAAAAGAGCAAAAGAATCTGGCGGAATTGCAGCAAAAATATCAAGACAAGTTGGAAAAAGACTTGGCGAAACCGATAGCAATTCTGCAGCATCCTTTGAACGCCGGTGTAAATGGAGATTTCAAGTGCAGATGGGGAGAAACAAATGTAGGCAATCTGATAACGGATTCATACCGTAAATTTCATGATGCGGATATTGCAATTTTGAATGGCGGCGGAATCAGAGCAAACGCTTCAGCCGGAGAATTTACGATCAAAGATGCTTTATCAATAATCCCTTTTGGAAATCGGATTTGTCTTGTTGAAATATCGGGAAACCACATTTGGGAAGCTCTGGAATATGGCGTTGGTTCAGTTGAAAAATCAGGAGGTAATTTTCTCCAAATCTCCGGCTCAAACTACGAATATGATTGGAGTAAAAAAAGAGGGGAAAGATTATTGCGGGTGGATGTTGCCGGTAAACCTTTGGAGATGGATAAAATTTACACCTTATCTCTTCCTGATTATCTGCTTTTTGGCGGAGATGGATTTGACTTTTTGGATCATTGCAAAATAATCGTTCCACCCGAATCAGCCTCAAAGGATATAGAAGTTTTTATAGAATATTGTAAAAAACAGATTGTTTTAGAACCTAAGATTGAAAATAGAATTGGGGTAAAGAATAAGGAGTAGATAAGTAAATTCAAAGGATTCTGACGCATTCTGAAGTCCAGTCCGGAAAAGAATGGCTGAACTCCAGTCTGCTGAAATGCTGACTTGCTGAAATGCTGACTTGCTGAAACCTCACTCTACAAAAATCCTTACAGTAGTGGTAGCACCATCATCTTCATCTACTTCAATATGAAAAAGATCACCGGTTTCCCCGGAAGTGGCAAGTTCCACGATCTCTTTCCAATCTATTGACGAAAAATCGAAATTTGTATTGTTGATATTTGCATGAAATCCAGAATTCTTCGGGATGAATTTGATGCCCAGTTTGGCGAGAGAGATTGGGATGGAAATATTTACTTTTGGTTTTTCGCGATTTTCTTCTTCCACGATTATTCTCAGTTTTTTTCCACTAATTTTTTTCTTTTTACTTTTGCTGCTAATAGCGGAGAGGAGTTTTGAGGCTTCTTCTGCAGAAATTTTACCATCTGCAACCATATCAATTATTTTCTTTGTTTCACTCATTTCGATCCTCCATAGCTTTGAGTAGTTTTTCGGCTTCGGTTGAATTTATTTTTCCTTGCTCAAGCAATTGCAATATTTTTAATCTGCTTCGCTGCTTTACCATTTCAGCTTCTTCAGTATTTAATTCGGTTTTTTCTGCCTCTGATTTTTCACGCTCTTCGTGCACTTTGGTTTCTTCATTTTTCATTTTTGTTTTTTCATTTTTGAATTTTCGGGCTTGTTCAGTGGCTTTTTTCAGAGATTTTTTAATCTCAATTTTGATTTTTTTGCCAATATTTTTACCATCAATATCAAAATCAACATCATTCTCAATGTTATCGGTAACATCCTCGACTATTCCACTGATATCCGGTATATTTATCTTTAATTTTTTTAACTTTTTCATTGCTTTTTCCATTTTTTTGTGAATCTTTTCTTGTTGTTCGGGTGAGGGAATTTTATCAATAATATGCTCGAATGAATCTGCAAGTTTCTCAAAATTGAAGCGCTCTCTGCTAAATGGGTTCTTGCTTGTTTTGGAATTCACCAAAGTTATTCTTCCGTTTTCGTTCTCTGCTATAATTTTTACATTTCCACTTCCCTTTACCATTTCCAATATTTGCTTACCATTTTCTTTTCTGCGATCATAATCACCATCCAAACCAATATGAAAATTGCCAATCTCATTTTTTGCAATAATATTGAATGGGATTTCTTCAGGAATAGCAAGATGGATTTTTCCATTTTCGTTTTTGAATTTGAATTCTCCTTTTTCTACATCATTGAATTCAAAATAAATGCTGCCATTTTCGTTTTGTATATCTGCATTTTCAAATTGAGATTCGATTACTTTTACCGAACCATTTTCAATATGTGTTTCAAGTGTTCCAACACATTTTGAGCATTTCACCCCACCGTTTTCACCTCGAATGATTACTTTTCCTTTATTTTGTCTCAATTTTATTCCGCCGTTTTCAGTCTGCAATTTCATTGATCCTTCGGAATCTTCAATGCTGATTCCTCCGTTTTCGGTTTTGCATTCTATTCTCCCAACAATTTGGTTCATAGACAATTTTCCATTTTCGAAAGAGGTGTTTACATAGCCATTCAAATCGGAAATCCTAAATTCGGCATTTTCCGAATTTATTTTAAGATTCGTTTTTCGAGGTACAGACAAACGAATATCAGTTTTGCATTTGTTGTTTTTCGGATTATTGAGTTTGATTGTCAGTTTGTTTTTTCTCTCAACAAATTTCACATTGAGAATGTCATCCAAATCAATTTTCTTTTCAGAACCAATTTTTATTTCCAACTCCGATTCTGCTTTATCATTCCCGGCGATTGACATTCCAAAATCTTCAGTGTCTATTTGCAGGTTGAGGTTTTCACTCGTTGCGTATTTAAATTTTTCCTGTAAATTATACATTTTGACTCCTATTTTCTAATTTTTTAAGGGCTTGTTCTACAGAAATTTTTCCGCTATCCAATTCGGTGAGAATTATTTCTGAGGGTTCATCAGGTTCTTGTTTTGCTTCCGGGCATAAGACTTTGGTAACTTCTGTTAGTTTGTTTTTTACAGTAGGATAGGAAATTCCAAGTGTTTTTTCAACTTCCTTGATACTTCCTTGTGAGCAAACAAAGATTTTTACAAATTCCTGCTGTGCTGGTGAAAGTAAGGCAAGTTCGCCGATTCCGAATTTTCCACTAATTTCCGTACCGCAATTCGGACAGCGATACTTTGTGATTTCCAGTGTGGAATTACACACCGGACATTGCTTCAATCTGTTATTCATTTTTTCTCTCTTTCTGCGAAGATCGTAGCTTCGAATATAATATTAAAAAAATTAATAAAAAAGTGAATAATGTCAAGTTTAAAAATAATAAAATTAATTAAATTAATAAAATCAATTGATATTATAACTTTTATCATAACAAAATAATAAATTTATGTAAAAATAAGAAATATTATAAAAGATAAGTTGAAAAAAACATGCAATATCAAAATCATATTTATTGACATCAAATAACACAATTTCCTCTTCATATCAAAATACGAAATCAGATAATTTATTATGAAAATATTAATAACAGGCATAACCGGTTTTATAGGTGGAGCAGTTTGCGAAAAGCTGCTCGAAAGAAGCAAAGATTCGATTGTGGCGTTAATTCGTCCTTCCACAGATAAATCACGCTATGAAAAATTCGAGCAAGAGGGAGTTAATTGCAAATTTGTGGAAATGACGAATGAAAGCGCAATTCAAAGTTTGTTTGATGAATTCCGTTTTGAGTTGGTTTTTCATATTGCAGCAATTCGTGGGGGAAGAAATTTCCCCAAAAAAGATTATTTTGATGCAAACGTAAATGCAACCAAATATATTGCAAAACAATGCGTGAAGCATAAATCAAAATTAATTTTCTGTAGCTCCGTAGGGGTTTTTGGGGCAATACCAAAGGAACTTCCCCCGAATGAAAACACTTTGAGGCAGGAAGATAATTATTACCATTTCACAAAAATCGAAGCGGAAAAAGAATTGCAAAATCTAAAATCCGTGGGGTTAAAATTTGTAATTATTCGACCTTCGATAACTTATGGAGTTGGAGATTATGGATTTCCCTATAATTTAATTAAACTTGTAGATTCCGGATTGATGCTTTTACCCACGAAAGATATAAAAATAAATATGGCTGACTGTAAGACAATGGTTCAGGCATTTATTAACGCTGGAAATTTTGATATTCCTTCCGGAAATACATATAACATTGCAGATAAAAATCCGGTTTCTATAAAAAAATTGGTAAACTTTATCAGCAATGAACTAAAAGGGAAAAATTATCCCAAATGGAAAATATGCCCTTCTTTCAAATTTCATTTTTTTGAATTTATTTTCTCAAAAATATTCAAAAACGAGTTATGGAAAGCACGCATTCAATTAATATCCAGAGATTGGTTTTATGATGTTTCACCCGCTGAGGAAGAGATTGGATTAAAAACTCACGATACCATCCCGTCATTCAAATACGTAATCGAGTGGTATCAGGAAATTAAAAAAAGAAAGTTGGTGAAATAATGGCTATCCCAATTTTAAAAACTTGGCAAAATTATTTTACAGACGAACCAAATGAAGGTCTGGGTTCCAGTTACGAACGCATTATTCTAAATATAAAATTGGATGAAATTATTCAAAAATATAACTGCAAATCTCTTCTCGAAGTTCCTATCTTTGGATTTACCGGGGTCAGCGGAATAAATTCAATGCATGTGGCAAAATCCGGTCTTCCCGTAACGCTTATAGATAACGATCAATCAAGATTAGAAATGATCAAAAACGTTTGGGAAAAGTCAAATCTCTCGGCAAATTTTCGTTTTCAAAAGGATTTTAAAAAGATTGAACTTCCCAATGAATCTATTGATATGAGTTGGAATTTTTCGGCTTTATGGTTTGTGGAAAATCTAACGGTATTTTTGCACGAACTCACTCGCGTAACCAAAAATGTGATCATGCTTTGTGTACCAAATCGTTCAGGAATCGGATATCTTTCACAGAAGTATATCTCCGGAACTGATCTGAGAAAATATTTGATTGAAGATAACATCATCCCGAAAAATATTATTGCGGAAATGCGAAAATTGAACTGGAAACTTGTAGAAAGAAATTACATAGACTGCCCACCATGGCCTGATATTGGCATGGATAAACGGGATTTTCTCAAAATATTCCATTTGGATTTTTTGCTGAAATCAAAAACCGAAAAGATTGATGAAAAAATTTGTATTCTGAAATATTATCAAGATAAAGATCTAGATTTTGCTGAACAGATGATGAACTATTATTGGTTAGAGAAAATCGCCCCGAAATTTTTCAAGGCATTCTGGGCACATCATAAATTTTTAATTTTTGAGAGAAATTAACTCAATACAAATCCACAATTTGAAAATATTATTTTATGAAAAAAAATAAATTGCATTTGCTTCTTGGTTTATTATTTGGTATTGTCCTCATATTTTTGTGGATCTACTTTATTGATTTTAACAAAGTGGTTTCATATTTGAAAAAAGTTCAAGTCGGTTGGGTAGCTGTGGGTGCTTTTTTATACCTTTTGGCTTATTTCTTTCGTGCCCTGCGGTGGAAAATATTGTTGTCCACCGAGATAAACGTTTCTCCTATAAAAGTTTTTTTAATAAGGATGGGAGGCAATTTTTTGAACTATTTGATCCCAATTCGTGCCGGAGAACTGGCAAAGAGTTATTTCCTTAAAAAAACCGATAACATTGCTATGTCGCGAACTTTACCTTCTGTTTTCGTTGACAAAATGTTTGATTCGATTGGTATTTTTCTTGTTCTAATTCTTATCCCATTTCTCCATGTAACTATATCAAAACCTCTGCTGATATTGATCATCCTTCTGATTTTGGTTGTAATTACCGGGGGTGTTATTTTGGTTTTTGCAGCAATTGCCAAAGACAAGATCGTTAGTATCATTCGCAAATTTTTTT
The DNA here is from genome assembly GCA_034661015.1 of Candidatus Cloacimonadota bacterium. Taxonomy (NCBI): domain Bacteria; kingdom Pseudomonadati; phylum Candidatus Cloacimonadota; species Candidatus Cloacimonadota bacterium. The sequence goes on along the minus strand of JAYEKN010000021.1, from coordinate 712 downwards.
TCTTTGTTCCAAAAAAATATAAGGAAAAATTCTTTCACCTTATTGACCTTTTTGTTGAAGGTGTAGGATTATTTCGTCATCATCTTAAGTTGCTTCCGCCTGTGATCGGGCTTACTTTTCTTGCGGTGCTGACCGAAAGCCTTTATTTTCTGTGTATGTTTCTGGCATTTCAGCAACCCATAGATTATTTTGTTGTTTTATTTGGCTATACCCTGATTTATCTTTCTTATATTTTACCCTACCCCCCAGCACAGATCGGAAGCAACGAATTGATAATGGTTATAATTTTTTCTGTTGGATTGGGGCTCAATAAAGAGATGGTCAGTGCGGTGATGGTTTTTGCCCATTTGCTGACCGGTATTTTGATCACAATTATCGGATTGCTCGCCTTAAGTTATACCGGGGTAAAGATATTTGATAGATTTAGTAGTTCGAAAGAAAATTCCATACCTTCCGAAAAGTTGTAGGGAACTGTCCTCCAAGAAAAATCAATGATACACGCATCCCCCCAAAATCAGCAAAAGATCAGCGTGAATTAAACCTATACCTACATTGGCGCTTATAGAGGAAAAATGGTTTATAATTTCACATTTTCACAAAAAGATAAGATAAAAGTGGATCAATTAAAGAGAATGAAAATGAGATGGGTGATGTAGAAGTTCTAAATTTATAGGTTGAAAATGAATATTGTTCACTGACTCCGGGGTTATTC
>JAYEKN010000020.1 GCA_034661015.1 Candidatus Cloacimonadota bacterium | reverse complement strand
TTTTGAAAAACCTGAAACCCATTCATTCCGGACATTTGAACATCCAACAGAATTAGATCCGGCTGAAATTCCTCAGCCTTAATAAGTCCGTCATATCCGTCTAGAGATGATTGATAAGAAAAATCGCCAATTTCGTCCAGCAACTCCATAGTTAACTCAATATTTTGTTCTTTATCGTCAATGATCAATATTTTTTTCTTTTTTATAACATCCTGCAATTTTCTTCGTTGTGCCGGTTCTTTTGTGAGAATAGGAGTTGCACTATCTCTTATGGGAAGTGTAATTGAAAATGTGGTGCCAACGCCCTTTTCGGAAACTACAGAAATATTTCCTTTATGTTCTGATATTATTTTTTTTGTTACAGCAAGTCCCAAGCCGGTTCCCTTTGCCCCTTTTGTGCTGAAGAATGTATCAAACAATTTTGGGATGCTCTCCTCATCAATACCAGTTCCATCATCGGATATTTTCACGGCAAAATTATCCTCGTCAATTTTCTCAGTTTGAACCGTAATCTTACCCTCAGGATTGTCTGAAATTGCATCAAAAGCATTTGTGAGGAGGTTTATTATGCATCGTTTAATTCCCATCTGGTCCACTTGAACGAACATAAGATCGGGATCGAATATTTTTTGAAATCTTATTCCATTTAATTGTGCCTTTTGATGAAAAAGTTTTAATGTGGAAGACAGCAGTTCGTTTATATCTTTCACTTCGTAAACGGGATTTCTTTTTTGGGAATAGGACAACATATCCAGCACCAGATTTTTTATAAATTCATTATTATCCTTAACGAGTTCCCAACCCTTATGAATGGTATCGAAATCTTCTTTGTCAATCCCTTTGTTCAATATATAGGTTCCTGCGTCAACTCCCTGTAGAACATTTTTTATGCAGTGTGCCAAACCCGTAATAGTTTGACCGATCGCTGCCATTTTTTCACTTTGCACGATTCGCTCATGAAGAGTTGCATTTTCAATTGATATGGCAGACTGTCCCGCAATGATCTGCAAAAACTCCATATCCCTCGAAGAAAAATCTTTGCCGTTAATTTTATTGATAACTTCTATCGCACCCCAGATTTGTTTTTCTGTAATCAGAGGAACGCAGAGAATTGATTTTGTTACAAATCCGCTCGATTTATCTGCACCCTTAAAAAAACGAGTATCTTTTGAAACATCGTTAACTACGATTGGTTCTTGAGTTTCAATAACAGCCCCAACGATTCCTTCACC
>JAYEKN010000019.1 GCA_034661015.1 Candidatus Cloacimonadota bacterium | reverse complement strand
GCAACATCTTTACAAAAAACATTTTCAATCTAACCCAAAAGATTTCGTAAACCTTTTGATCTATATGAAAGAAAATGACAAGAGCCTTCAAGAGATTCAGAAAATAATCCACAAGTTAGAGACAGTCTGTCCTTCAGATATTTCTACAGATAAGATAAAGATAATATGTGAACGAAAAGATGCAGAAATTCATTTATCAACCAGTAAATCTGAAATAGAAGAAATATCACTCAAACAATTATCTGCTCTCGCTCTGCTTGTTCCACATAAAGATAATCTGAATAAATGTGGAGGTGTATTGTGAACTGTCAGGAAAAAATAATCGAATATACAAAAACAATCCGTCTCCCCGAAATCAGAAAAACGTTTAAAATAAAAATAGAAGAAGCGATTGAAGACAATTATTCTTATGATGAATTCCTTCTTCAATTACTGGAAAGTGAGTATTATCGAAGAATAGAGAACAGGAAACTATCTCGAATTCGTTCTGCAAAGTTCCCTTATAAAAAATATCTTGAAGATTTGGAAGTTGAGTTCTTACCTGAAGATGGTAGGAAGAAACTGAAATTTCTCAAGACTCTTGATTTTATTAGAAACGGACAGAACGTGATCTTAGCAGGTAATCCTGGAACCGGTAAGACCCATCTCGCCATAGCACTTGGAATAAGAGCTTGTATGGAAGATTTTAAGGTTCTGTTTACAACCGTTCCCACTCTTATTACTCAACTAAAAGAATCGCGATCACAAGGCGTATTGCGTAAAATGGAACTGCGCTTTGAAAAATATGATCTCGTTATTTGCGATGAACTTGGTTATATCTCGTTTGATAAAGAGGGTTCTGAATTGCTTTTTACGAACCTCTCTCTCAGAACCGGAAGAAAATCCACTATCATTACAACAAATCTCTCATTCGAAAGATGGCAAGAAATATTTAAAGATCCCGTTCTCACCGCTGCAATGGTAGACCGCTTAACCCATAAAGCATACATCGTTAATATGAGTGGCGACTCTTACAGATTAAAAGAAACCAAATTATTTATGAAAAACATTGACTAAAAAAAGTGGGGACTTTTCAAGTGAAATAGTGAGGACTTTTCAACTGAAGAATACAGCTTGCCCAATGAAATGGTTTTTTCTTTTATTTATCCCGTGAAATGCCTTTATTTTTTTTATTTCACTGGGATTTCACTGGGATTTCATCGGGGTGGAATGTTTTTGCATTTATATTCCACTTGGGG
>JAYEKN010000018.1 GCA_034661015.1 Candidatus Cloacimonadota bacterium | reverse complement strand
TGTTCGTGTTTTAGCGCGAATACTGACCAGTGTAAACACACGGTTTATTAATCAAGCAGCACTGATATTTACGGATCATACCCGCCGGGCCAAACGTAGGTTGTTGGCCATCATGAATGCCAAAGGCTCTTTCCAGCATTTCAGCTATACTTGCTCAAAATCCTGATTCAGGAATAATAGATTATAGTGACACTAATGTTATGCATAAAAATGAGAATGCAATTGTGTTCGAGTTTCTTGATTTTTACAAATCCGGCAATCCAAATGATAATAGTTTGAAATATCTTGTTTTTGACAGCAAGTTTACTTGCTACCAAAATCTTGCAAAGCTTGATGATAATAAAAATGTGAAATTTTTAACTATCAGAAGAAGAGGGAAAAATATTGTTCAGAGACTCAATGAAATTCCGAAGAAAGACTGGAGAAAAATTAGAGTCGATTGCGCAGGTAATAAAAAAAGAACACTCAAGGTGTTGGACGAAAAAATTTTTCTTAAAGATTACGGGAAAAAAATTCGTCAAATAGCAATTACGGGGCATGGTAAAATAAAGCCAGCGCTTATTATTACAAATGATTTTGATGAAGACATAGAAAAAATTATCAGAAAATATACAAGACGCTGGCTTGTTGAAAAAACTATTTCTGAACAGATAGAGTTTTTTCACCTTAATCGAGTTTCATCCTCAATGGTTATTAAGGTTGATTTTGATCTGACTATGAGCATAACTGCTCATAATATTTGCAGACTGCTCGCAAGGGAACTGGAGCGATATGAAAATATCAGTGATCAGACAATTTATGAAGAATTTATAAGAAATGCCGGAGAAATTGATATTACGGAAGATGAAGTAAAAATATTTCTGAAAAAGAAAGGAACACTGCCGGCAATATTAACTGCCATGCAAGAATTTTCTAACCAAAAATATCCCCGCCTAATGAATAAGAAATTGAATTTTTCTGGATCGTCAACCAGCTAAATTTTGGAGGCTTTTATTTGGCATGAAAATCTGTGTCAATTATAAACCTGCTTTGCTTCCCGCGCCTACTAGTTAAGAAAATAAGACCGCTACTCCATTCATTAAGAGATTATACAGCCTAATATACGTCATTTAAAGCAAAAACCAACAAGATACAATTCAAAATTAATATACTACCTAAAATTTTATTTTTCACAGCTCAATCTGAAAAATATTGCGAATAATTTGAAAAATTATGAAAACTGACCACACCAGTTCCGGTTGAGCCA
>JAYEKN010000017.1 GCA_034661015.1 Candidatus Cloacimonadota bacterium | reverse complement strand
GAATTTTCTTCAAGTCCTGATTAATATCCATTTGTAACTCCTAAGCATTATTTGTAATTAAATTTTAATAAAGTGAGTCTTATCGGAAAGGGATAAAAAGTTGTCAATATTAGTAAAAATTCACATCCCCCAATTTTTGATAAAAATGCATCTAAAAGAATCGAGTTATTTGAGGGCATTTTGTCTGGATTTATTCGTCAGTCTTTTTGGACAATGTCTGCGAGGGGGTAAACCCCCACGCTAAATCGAAAAAAGTATTATGAATAATACTCATTACATAGCAGCCATTTTTTTAGCCGGATTTATCCGCCGGCTGGCGGATAAAATCTGAATAATCCCTTTGGGGTCAGTGAACAATATTCATTTTCAACCTATAAATTTAGAACTTCTACATCACCCATCTAATTTTCATTCTATTTAGAATCCATCCGTAAAGTAGCCTTTTTCGACCTCACCCCGACCCTTCCGCCAGCTGGCGGAGAGAGGGAGATAAAAGTTCCCCTTCTCTTTGAAGAGAAGGGGTTAGGGGATGAGTTGTAAAAAGTATGAAGAATATATTTTACTTGATATGCGACTTTACGGACAGACTTTAATTACGGTATCCATTTTCGCTCTTTTATTTTTCCTACTTACAGAATGGCGCAACCCCAGCTTTGCCAGCATAAATTTTTGACATGATTGACAACGAAACTTAGGGATGAAGAACGCAGTAAGCAATATACAAAATATTAAAGGAAACATTATGGCAAAAAAATTAATGATCGTAGAGTCCCCCACAAAAACAAAAACGATTTCGCAATATATTGGAAAAGAATTCGATATAGTTGCCTCAATGGGTCATATCCGTGATCTACCCAAAAAAGATTTGGGGATTGATATAGAAAATGATTTCAAACCGCATTACGTTTTGAGCAGTGATAAACGCAAGGTAGTCAAAAAAATCGTGGATAAGGCACAAAAAGCTTCTGAAATTTATATTGCTTCTGATAATGATCGGGAGGGGGAAGCGATCGCCTGGCATCTGAATGAAATACTCAAGAAAAAAAATCCGGACAAAGCCATTTATCGAGTTGTTTTCAATGAAATTACGTCTGAGGCTGTGAAATATTCCATCGAGCATCCGCGTAGTGTGGATAACGATTTGGTAAATGCCCAGCAAGCACGGAGAATTCTCGATAGAATCGTTGGGTATAAAGTAAGTCCGGTTTTATGGAAAACTATTGCCGGAAAACTTTCTGCAGGACGCGTGCAAACCGTTGCCTTGCGTATTCTTTGCGAAAGGGAAGAGGAGATAAAAAAATTTGTTCCCAAAGAGTATTGGAAAATATTCGCCGATCTGAAAAAGGACAAAGATTTTACTGCGAGTCTCGAGAAATATGATGGGAAAAAAGCCAAGATAGAAAATCAAGAGCAGGCTGAGAAAATATATGACTATGTAAAAACACAAAAATTTATTGTTCAGGATGTAAAGCAAAAGGATAAATCCATTTCGCCAGGTCCGCCATTTATTACCAGCACTTTGCAGCAAGGTGCATCCAATCTTTTAGGATTTTCAACTAAAAAAACAATGGCGGTTGCCCAGCAACTTTATGAGGGAGTGGAGATAAAAGGTGAAAGACACGGCTTGATCACCTACATGAGAACTGATTCTGTCCGAATCGGAGACAAAGCTGTGGAAGAAGTGCAAAAATTGATAAAAGAGCGTTTTGGGAATGATTATTTAAGCAGAAAGCGTCGAATCTTCAAAACAAAAAAGAAATCTCAGGACGCTCACGAAGCCATTCGCCCAACTTCCTCGTTTAGAACTCCGGAGTCAATTGAACGATTTCTTACAAAAGACCAAGCTAGAATGTATAATCTTATCTGGAAGCGGTTTGTCGCAACTCAGATGAGTAATGCAAAGGTAAAAAATACCAGACTGTTTATGGCAGCCGGCAAAGCTCTTTTCGAGACAAAAGGTAATGTGGTGAAATTTGAAGGTTTTATGAAAGCTTATCCGTGGATTTTTATCATGAATAAGGATGAAAACCTTCCCAATCTGAAAGTTGGAGAAGAAGTTAATCTGATAAAATTATCAAAAGAGCAAAAATTCACTCAGCCACCACCCCGATTTACAGAAGCTCAACTTGTAAAAAAACTTGAATCGGAAAATATTGGCAGACCAAGCACGTATGCTCCAATTATTTCCACTTTGCTATTTAGAAAATATGTGGAACTCGTCAAGAAAAAGTTTTATCCAACCGAACTTGGTATGATCGTAGAAAAATTTCTTGTAGCAAAATTGGATGATTTTTTTAATGTTTCCTTTACTTCGGAGATGGAGGATTTTCTTGATGAAATCGAGAATGGAAAGATGGATTATGTGAAAGCACTTGCGGAGTTTTATGAAAAATTTATTTCGCAAATCGAACAGATTGATCTTAAGGCGGAAAAGGGAAAGATAACTCAAAAAACCGACATCATATGTGAAAAATGTGGTTCTCCGATGGTTATAAAATATAGCAAATATGGAAAATATCTTGCTTGTTCTGCTTTTCCAAAGTGTAGAAATACAAAACCTCTCGGAGATGATGGGAAAGTGCAAGAAAGAAAAACAGGCGAGAAATGTCCGAAATGTGGAGAAGGCGATATCGTTCTCAAAGAGGGAAAATTCGGAAAATTCTATGGGTGCAGCAATTATCCCAAATGCAAATTTACAAGACCTTTTAAAATCGGGGTAAAATGTCCGGAATGTGGTGGTGATCTTATCGAAAGAAAAAATAAGAACGGAAGACTTTTTTATGGTTGCTCAAATTACCCGAAATGCAAATTCATCACAAATTATAAGCCTGTTAATATGGAATGTCCCGAATGTGGTGCACCCTCAATGTTTGAAAAACCAAGTAAATATCAAGGCACAAAACTTATTTGTCTGAAATGCAAAAAGGAAATTATTAAGTGAATATTCTGGAAACGGTCTCTTTTGGACTGAACAGTATTCTGTCACACAAGTTGCGATCCACCCTTACCTTAGCCGGATTGGTCATCGGGGTAGCAACTGTGATCACGATGTTTACTTCCATCGAAGCGATGAAGGTGATCATTGATGAAGGAATTTCCAGCATCGGATACGATAATACGATTATCATCTATTCTTCTTATCCGTCTCAGGATTCTAACGAACTGCGTAAATATCCGCAAAAATTACGTTTCAAACAGCTCACATATTCAGATTTTGAAGCAGTTCGCCAAAACGTTTCGGGAATCGAATATTCCTATGCTGATGTGGACGATGGGAAGAATATTACCATCAATCAAAAAAAATCCAGGATACGAATTCGGGGGAAAAATAAAGACTTTTTTGCGAGTAAAGAATATACGATTTCACCCGGTAGAATGTTTAGCTCTTTTGAAGAAAATAATGGCACGAATGTTTGCATCATCGGGGCGTCTCTCGTTGAGAAATATTTTCCCCAATCAGATCCTCTTGGAAAATTCATAACTTTAGATAATATTCGCCTCAAAATAATTGGTGTTTTGGAAGAGAAAGAAGGAAACAGCAATTTCAATTTCGGCAATCAATGGGAAAGAAAACGAGACTATGAATCTTGTTTTGTTCCCTCAAAATTTGCCTCAAAATATCTTCGGTCAAATATGCAGATTGATAATATTTGGATAAAAACGATTGAAGCAGATCAGGTTGATAATGTTTACAATCAAGCACGTCAAATTATTCTTTCCAGACACAATATGGCAGACGATGTGGATATGAAAGACATCAGCCAAACGATGCTTGAAGTTCGGCAACAAGTTCAGGGATATATGAAAAATTGGAACATTATCCTTTTTTGTATTTCGAGTATTTCCTTGATAACAGGTGGTATAGGGCTTTTTAGTATCCTCCTTATCTCAATTCGTGAAAGAATGACCGAGATTGGAATTCGCAAAAGTATTGGGGCAAAAAACAAAGATATTTTTATGCATTTCCTTTTTGAATCACTTAGTCTTGCTCTCATTGGAGGAATTTTGGGAGCTGGGATATCAGTTGGATTAATTCAACTTATTACTGCAAAATTAAATATAAATATTTCATTCCCGTATCTCGGAATTTCTGTCGGATTGCTTTTCGCACTTGGCATCGGTTTTGTTTCCGGATTTTATCCCTCTTTTAAAGCGTCAAAAATAGATCCGGTTAAGGCGATTTTTTATTTTTCTTGATGCTTAAAAGTGTTCGGTGCGACATCTTGCGAAGCAGGGGCTTCGCAGAAAAATGCGTTCCCAAGCTGGGGCTTGGGAACGAGAAATCCGCCAGCTGGCGGATGGGAACGAGAACAAAAAAAATAAAATTTTAACGAGGTTCAGTTGATTACAATATTAGCATTTATATTATTACTCGGCATTTTGGTAATTGTTCATGAATCTGGACACTTCATTGCTGCCAGAATGTGTGGCGTACAAGTCGAAAAATTTTCATTTGGATTTGGTCCAAAAATATTTGCAAAAACAGTGGGGGAAACCGAATACAGAATTTCTTTGATTCCCCTCGGCGGATATGTAAAAATGTTGGGTGAAAATCCGGAAGAGCAAGAAAATGATCTTGATTCGGGAAAAACTTTTTCAGGGAAAAAATGGTGGCAAAAAGTTTTTATCGCTTTTAACGGCCCGTTTTTTAATCTCCTCCTTGCAATTATAATTCTGTCATTAACATACATGATCGGACTAAAAACTTACGATCTTCAACCGATTGTGGGAAATGTTTCTTCATCCCAAACAGATTTGCACCAATTGAAGCCGCATGATGAAATTTTGTCCATTGATGGAGAAAAGATTGATGGCTGGATTTCTATTATTGAACTTTGGAGAGATAGTTACAAACCCATCCATGCCGTAAAAATATTACGAGACGGCGAAGTCATCACGCTCAATATGAAAAATTTTGATTTCAAACTATGGCTCACAGATGTTGAATCTTACGCACCTCCGATAATCGGTGAAGTTTATTATGGTTTGCCGGCTTATCAATCAGGCTTGAAAAAGGGTGATGAAATTTTGACGATAAATGGGAAAAATGTAAATTCATGGTCAGAAATGAGAGGAATCATTACCGCGAATTCTGATACTGAACTAAGATTATCTGTGCGAAGGGATTCCGAAAAGTTGTCTATAATCGTAACTCCGCAATTAAATCCCGGGGAAAAAGAGGAAGCCGGAATTATTGGCATAACTCAGAAATTGGAATTAGTAAACATAGAAAGATATGGCGTTTTTAAGGCGATTGAATATGGAACTATCACCACTTTCACAGTGGTAGTCGGTTATTATAAAGGACTTTTCAAACTGATCAAACGGCCTTCCGAAGCAGGTAAAAATGTAGGCGGTCCCATCATGATCGCAGCAATGACAAAACAGCAAACGGAACAGGGACTGACTTCCTATCTCTCATTTATGGCGATGATCAGCATTATTCTGATGGTCATGAATTTACTGCCGATGCCGGTTCTGGACGGAGGACAAATCCTTTTTTCCGTCATTGAGGGAATTATGCGAAAGCCTTTAAAGATCGGGTTGCAGAAAATATTTCAACAAGTTGGGATCGCTGTTTTAATCTTACTGATGTTTTTTGCATTTTACAATGATATTTCCCGTTATATCACAAGGCAACTATCCTTGAAAAATAATGTTACAACGGTTCCCGAAAATCAGAAAAAATAGTAAAACGATCATAGCTTGGACAATTTCGTGTGATGAGTAAATTTGATTTTGAGCTGTTAAAAACGAACAAGAAAACTTCCGCGCGTTTGGGAAAAATCAAAGCTGCTCATGGCTTTATTTCCACCCCTGTATTTATGCCGGTTGGAACTTATGGAGCGGTCAAATCAATGTCTCCAAAGGAATTGGAAGAGATTGGTTTCGAGATAATTTTGTCGAACACATATCATCTTTATTTACGTCCGGGAATGGAAATCATCGAAAAATTCAGTGGCATCCACAAGATGATGAATTGGAAAAGAAACATTCTTACGGATAGTGGAGGATTTCAGGTAATGAGTCTGCAAAAATTTTGCAAGATCAACGAAGATGGAGCAACGTTTCGTTCCTATATTGACGGAACTCTTCACTCATTCACACCCGAAAAAGTTATGCGGATTCAGCACTCTCTTGGCTCGGATATTATTATGGCTTTTGATGAATGCACTCCTTATCCTGCGACCTACAAATATGCAGAAGAATCTGCTAAAAGGTCTCTTCGCTGGGCGGAACGTTGCAAAATCGAGCATGAAAATTTGGGTGGTGCAAGTGCATTATTCGGAATTGTGCAGGGAAGTATTTTTGATGATCTTCGTAGCGAAAATGCAAAAGGACTAATGAATCTCGGATTCGACGGATACGCAATCGGTGGGCTGGCAGTTGGTGAGGAAAAACAGGATATGGAAAGGATTACAAAACTTTTGGATGGAATACTTCCGGCTGAAAAACCCCGCTATCTCATGGGAGTCGGAACGCCTGTTGATCTTTTAAATAATATCGAAAGAGGCGTGGATATGTTCGATTGTGTGATTCCCACTCGCCATGCAAGGCACGGCTCTGTTTTCACAAAAGATGGCAGGCTTATCGTCCGCGATGGAAAATATAAAGACGATTTACGTCCAATTCAAAATGACTGCAAATGCTATGCTTGTCAAAATTTTTCGCGTGCCTATATTAGACATTTAATAAAAAAGAATGAAATTCTCGGAGTTCGTCTTTGCACTATTCACAATCTCACTTTTTACAATGAATTGATTCGTCTGGCTCGCCAAACAATAGAGGATGAAACTTTTTTAGAATTTAAAAACAATTTTATAGAGCGATACAATCGCAAATAAATTTATGGAGTAAAAATGA
>JAYEKN010000016.1 GCA_034661015.1 Candidatus Cloacimonadota bacterium | reverse complement strand
CTCCATAAATGCTTTATTTATTTTTTTATTTCTCAATGCTCCTACGATTTCTGGAATTTTTACTATAAGAAACCCTAAATCATTTAAAAATAATCTAAATGTGAATATTTTTCTATCAAATTTTTGTTTCATTTTTTATGTTTTTCCTTTAATGAATGCTAACGTCCGCGTATATACCACATGGAATATATTTTTTTTATCACATCACTGTAATGGCATATAGCCATCCAAATATGTGTTGTATGTGTCATGGTTTTTCATAACCGGGGTTTCCCATATTATCAAAGGGGTTAATAACATTTTTTAAATCTCTATTTGAAATATGAGTATAAATTTCAGTTGTTTTTATGCTTTCATGTCCCAGTAATTCCTGAATGATTCTAAGATTTGTTCCCTGTTCTAAAAGATGAGTGGCAAAGGAATGCCGTAGCATATGAATATTCACATTTCTATGTATCCCTGCTTTTCTAACTGAACGTTTTAAAATCTTTTGAATACTTGAAGCAGAATATCTGGATTTCTTCGGGCTTTCAAAAAGCCAATTTCCGGGATGGTACTCTTTATAATAGATGCGTAAAATTTGAAGTGTGTTTTTCGAAAGAATAGAATACCTATCTTTTTTTCCCTTACTATTCCTGATTTTTATCATCATACGGTTCGAATCTATATCACTTATTCGTAAATTGAGAAGCTCGCCACGCCTTAATCCGGCAGAATATATTAAGGATAAAATCGCTTTATGTTTAATATTTCTGGTGTTTTGTATAATTGCATTTACTTCAGCTTTGCTCAAAACATCAGGCAATTTTTTTTCTTTTCTTGGCCTATGTATTTTATAATATTGTTTATCTCTCCCCAAAACTTTTTCGTAAAAGAATTTTATAGCATTTATACGCTGATTTTGTTGACTGATTGAAATATTTTTAGACTTTATTAGTTTTAATAAATAATTATTAATTTGTGAACGAGTTAATTCTTCCATGTTTTCGTCAATAAAATAATTTGTAAAGTCATGGAAATACTTACTATATATTTTTTTTGTATTCTCACTATAACGCTTTTGAGTTAACATATTTTTGTATTGCTCTAATATTTTTCCCATACCATTTCATTCTCTCTAATTTACCACTTACGTTTCAGAATAATTAATTCAATTTTTTTTCTCATTGGTTACACTTTTATTACTTTTTGAAAGTTCCAGTAAAAATATATATAACACCATGAAACTACACGTTAAGAAGAGCGTATATTTATTCAATTCAAATATTGGTCAAGGTTTTTAAAAAACATATGGCATATGTGCGGGCAACACCCTAAGTGCCCATCGGTTTTAGGTTTTCAGTTCCCAATTAAAATTTTTTAAAATTAAATCATCAGCCCATTATCTGTGATTTGAGCAGCTCAATTTTCTGGGCAAGTTGAGAGCGTCCCATCGGAGTATTTACATTAACATTGAAAGTCGGGTCTAAAATTTGCACTTTATACAAGCAAAGTATGAATTCCCCTATTGAGTAATAATCTTCCGCGAGAATCAAAATCACATCCTGATAATTCACATTTGCATCGCGTGAAAAAACCCATCCTGAAGTAATAAAACTACCATTATCAATACTGCTTTGGTAATCTCCATTTGCTTGATAGGAGATTGATATGCCTGCGTAGGCTTCACTCACAATGCTATCCGGCGGATCAACATTTATGCACGTTTGGAATGCCGAAATTGATTTATTCAAACTATCCAATTTTGCAAAACACCATCCCATTCCGTTATGAGCGTCAGCATAGGTTGTATCCTGTTGCAATGCTTCCAGAAATTTGATATTTGCATTTTCAAAATCTTCATCGCCAATGGCTTCGATAAAAAGAGTCCATCCTTCCTCAACCAAATCTGCAGCCGAATTTGACGGTCCTGTTTTTTTCTCTTCACATGCAAAAATTAAAGCAGTGATGAGCAATATAATTAATACTTTAAATTTCATGATAAACTCCTAATAATACGATAATTTGATTCGATGCAGAAAAACGGCAATTTTATTCGACGCAGATAAACCCCAAGTGGAATATAAATACAAAAACATTCCACAGGGCAAGCATTGATTGGTCTGATGAACACTGATAAATTGTTCATTATTATAATATTTAATCTGCTTAAATCGGTTTTTTCTGAGTGATGTTGTTTATCACATTCATCTGGGTGCTGTCTCTCGGGTAAGTGATTCGAGGGCTTTCTACTTTAAATAAACCATTTTGCGAATGACATTTTTTTGGGGAGAGTGAAACATTAAAAAATAAATTCCGGGAGAGCAATTTATTCCATTCTCATTTTTCCCGTTCCAATTTGCCAAATGCAAACCCGGTTCAAATGATCCCTCAGCCAATTTGCGAACTAGCTGCCCCTTTATGTTGTAAACAGAAAGGGAAATATTTTCCCCAATGGAACGGATAGTGAATTCGATTTCCGTTTGGGTTTTAAAAGGATTGGGATAATTTTGCGAAAGAGAGACCGCTATCGTGGTATTATCCGATTCAATTATTCTGAAATATCCCAATTCATCAATTTTCGCATGCAGTCCAGCGGCATCAAAGATTGTGGGAAGTTCTGTCCACGAATCGTTTTTGTAATAAAAAATCGCCTTATCCGGTGAATTATATTTAAAACTCACTTCAGCATCTTCGCTCAAATCCATTCCATTTATCCCCACACAATAAATTCCTTGCATATTCTCGAAAAGAGGATTTATAAGCGAACTATCCGAAACGATGATAAAACGATTTTCAGGTAAACTACCGGCTGGAAAATCAACTGTAAATTTATGATCAACGGATGAACCTTCCCCGCCGTTTTCGTCAGTACGAACGACCGAAAAAAATCTAATTATCGTACTATCACCCCCGCTATTATAAGCAGAAAAAGTAATTACGAATTCTCCGGGTTGAATAAAATGATATTTGCCGAGATAGCTGTTTTCTGCGATTTCATCCAATGTAATGATCTGGCCGTTTATTTTAAGGGCAACGCTATCTGCAACACTCTGGACAACATTGGCAGCGAATTGGACATAGTTAATCAGATACGGATTTTGAAAAATATAGAGCGTGGGAGTTGCTTTTATCGGAAGAAGACTAAAATCCACACCAGTTGTTGTTTCACCTCTCGAAACCGTTACTTCTGCGATTGTGCTGTCTGTATATTCCGGCAGAGTTGCGGTTAAAGAATAATTTCCTGCGGGAAGAGTGATCGAATAAAATCCGCTTGTGTCTGGGTTCACCACAAATGTGCCCAATCCGATTTCCACCTCTTGGACATTTCCAGCTCCGTCTATGAGATTTACAATACCTTCAATTTTTCCGGGAAGCGCTTCCATTGTAAAATCGAATTGTTGCCCTTGTCCTGAAACAGATATTGTGTCGCAAAGTGTGTCATAAGTTGCTCTTGTCAATACAACTTCATAGTCCGACATAAAAATTCCAGTCAGATTTATTACTCCGGAATTTTGAGTCATACCGGAAAATTCTTGCTGATAAATGCTATCAAGTCCGACGATATTGTAAGAAATACTGTCCGGCGGTTCTTCATCACTAAATGTAATATTCAAAGAGGAATTTACAAATCTGAATAAATTCATTGTTTCGGATAGTAGTGTATCGCTGCTGCCGGTAGTGTAAATAGTTTGAATCCCGTATTGGTAATCTCCGTCAGGACTTTCTTTCAGATCGTCCAAATAATTATTTTCGTAAATCTGTTCGGACAGAATCTCCCATTCTTCTTGATCATATTTCCGGTATAATTTATAATGAAGAGGAGACCGATTAGTAGGCACATTCCCTGTCCAGTTTATCTCCACCGAAAAGGTATCTGTTAATTCCGTTTCGATTACTGAGGGAGCGATATATTCCTCCTGCAACTCATAAGCAAATTGATATATGCTGTCCGTTACGGTTAGTGTGTCGGTAAGCGTCTCATATCCTTGCTTATTCAAAATAATACTATAAGCGGTTTTATACACATTCTCTATGTCAATTATGCCGGTGGTATCCGTTATTCCGAAAAATCCTTGAGCATAAATTTGGTCTAATCCCTGAAGATCAT
Source organism: Candidatus Cloacimonadota bacterium (assembly GCA_034661015.1). NCBI lineage: Bacteria > Pseudomonadati > Candidatus Cloacimonadota > Candidatus Cloacimonadota bacterium. The sequence continues at coordinate 2,788 of JAYEKN010000016.1, read as the reverse complement.
AGGATACATTTGAAGGTAAAACGCCGTCATTGGTCGTAATATTTATTGTTATGTCTTGGAATCTATTGAGAACAAAATAAGTTTGCTGGGATCTGGTTATTGTGCTTGCACCAATATCGTAAATTGCCTGAACACCATACAAATATCCACCATCCGGTTGCTGCTGCAGATTGTCGGAATAAGTAGAATCTAATACATTTTGAGTGATTATTTCCCACTCATCCCAAATTTCCAAATAATGCCTTCGCCAAATCGTATATGATTGAAAAACAGGTTCATCTCGATAAAATTTTCCCGCTACAGGTTGAGCAATCGGCGTCCAGGCTATTGTGGCAATATATTCGGCAGATAGGTTTTCTAACCAAATATCTGCCGGTTCCTGAAGATATTGTAAATTAAAATCCACATGGGTCGTATCGTTAACCTCAATCACAGTATTTGGTATCTCCTGAATTTCATAACCGAGCATCCCTGCTATAACGGTATATGTTCCGGGAACAACCGGAAAATTGAAATTTCCGTCCGAATTCGGATGACCAACAATTTCACCAACCGTGATATTCACATCAGTTACTTCTCCTGTTCCCCCCAGCTCAATAGTAACACTCCCTTCCAAAAAACCAGGAATTGAAGATAAAGAAAAATCAATTCCGGTAGTTACCTGATTGGAGAAAACAGATACTCCCACAATGGTTGAATCATAATATGTTGGGTTTATGTAAGCAGTCACATCGTAAGAACCTGCAGGTAGGGAAATTTCATAATCACCAAACGGATCTGGATTCACAGTTATCTCACCAGCCGTAACTTCTACATCTTCCACCCATCCGCTACCGTTTGCAATTGTAACATTACCCTGAACAGAACCGAGAATCGGGTTCAAACAAAAATCTACATCGCTTGTAGTCTGATTGTCCAAAACTTCCACCTCGGTAATAGTGGAATCCTCGTAATTTTCTAAAATCGCAGTTACGGAATAGAAGCCCCCCGGAAGAATAATCTGATAAAATCCGATAGAGTCTGGATTGGTAGTATAGGATGAATCTGCATTTATAGCAATTATATTCGTATTCTCAATATTATAATTTCCCGCAGAAACAGATATGGTTCCTTCTATGCATCCGATAATTCTATGAAGTGCAAAATTTATACTATCGGTGATGTCATTATTGGTTACTACAACGTTGGATACGATTGAATCCGCATAGTTTTGCAAAAAAGTGCTTACATTATAAATTCCCGGAGAAATAGTAATCGAATAATTCCCTGCAGTATCGGGAGTAGTAGTAAAAGTATCTACCGATATTTCTACATCTTCGACATTAGCATTCCCGTCTAATAAAATCAAATTACCCTGAATAGTACCGGGCATAGCTTCTAAAACATAGCTAAATTGGTTTGTAGAATCGAGATTAACAGTAAGAGTATCAACTAAAGAATAATAGTCTTGCTTAGAGAGATTTATGGTATAATCTGCAAAAAAAACGTCAGTTAGATTTATTTCTCCAGATTGCATAGTTTCCCCGCTGAAATTTTCACTATAAACACTATCTAATCCTTGAATATTATACTCAACCCCCTCGGGAACCAAACCATCGCTAAGTGAAATTGATATTTGGACATCTTCAAAACGATGCAAACTAATTGATTCTGAATCAATTGTATCACTTTCGCCGGTCGTATAAATGGCTGCACATCCATATTGATAATTTCCGTCAGGTTCGTTGTATAAACTATCGTAATAAAATGTATCCGGAATTTCGTTTGCGATCAACTCATAAGCATCAGTATTGAATTTTCTCAATATATCATAAGATTGGACAGTATAATTGCAAGAATCTGGGATACACCAAACGAATTTTACTCCATAATTGTCGATAAGAAATAATGAATCGATTTCGGGAGGACAGCAAATTTCTTCTAATTCAATAGAAAAAACAGTGTCGGTTTCTGTAACTTGAATTGTGTCGTGTAAAGTATGATATGCTTGTTTTTTAAATGTTGAATAGAATTCTCCAGTATAAACATTCTCTAAATTAATGATGCCGGACTCATTAGTCGTGTCAATAAAAGTTTGGCTATAAATGCTGTCATTGCAAATAAGATTAGAAACAATTTCCACAGGAGTATTGTTATTATTTAGAGTTGCTGAAATTATTATATTCTTAAATCTGTCGAGTATTAACTCCGAGCAAAAAGTTGTATCACTTACTCCGAATTCATATTCAGCTTGAATTCCATAGATATATTCTCCGTCAGGTTCTTGCTGCAAATTATCAGAATAAATTGTGTCAATTATATTTTCTCCAATGGTAATCCATTCTTCATCATTGCAACGTCGCAATAATTTATAGGAATTTGGGACTGGTAAGGAAGGCAATTCTATAATTGGCGAATTCCACGAAATATTGATAATATCGTTTTCTTCGACTTCAAACCAGATTGAATCAGAGGGAGTTAGATAATTTATGATGAAATCACAGACAGTTGTCGAATCCATAATTATTTCTCGGCTTTTAGAAAGCTCTTCATAATTTTGCAGATAAGCATTCACCGTATAATTTCCAGGAAAAACATTCATTGAATACGATCCTGATGAATTGGGATTTGTAGTAAAATCTCCACAAGAGATCAATACATCGTCAATGTTTCCATTCCCCCCATATAAAAACACACTTCCGGTTAGATTTCCCGGAATGGGTGATAATGTAAAATCAACATCAGGAGTAGTAGAAGCATTAAAAACTTCCACGCCGTAAATAGTTGAATCTACATAATTTTCTAAAAA
>JAYEKN010000015.1 GCA_034661015.1 Candidatus Cloacimonadota bacterium | reverse complement strand
TTTTTGCCAAAGCGATAAGCAAAGTCAATTGGATAAAAACCCTTTTCCGGTAAACATGCCCAGTGTTACAATGCACAAGCCTAATATTGAATGACCAAGGTTGTGGTCATAGATAAAGAAAACATTTTCTATTTTTCTCCCTGTTTTTTGTATATTCAGATCTCTGGATTGGATTTTGACATTTCCTTATATTTTTACCTATAATTTGTTGAAACTTACTGGAATCATTATATGGCACGAATTTTGCTTTGTCAAATTTTTATAATGTTTTACACAATATTTTAATTGATTGTAAATTCAAATAGTTATTGTAAAATTGTCCAAAAAATTTTAGCAAAGTCACGAGATCTGATATTTGTGTCATCAATTACAAAATCCAGTTCTTCTTGCGGTTTTTTTCAATTTAAGATTTTTAAAAATTTGCATATTAAGCTTGTACATAAAAGAGTGCCATATCGATAAGGATACACCGGATCATCCCCACGCCTGTGGGGAAAAGTGAAGATGGCAGTGATATCATCAATGATATTCCGGATCATCCCCACGCCTGTGGGGAAAAGACCAATATAATGATCCAATATTATGTATACCTTTCCATTTAAGATAGAGAGCAATCGATCATGAACCCATTTGTGTCTATCAATTTCTTTTTCTTCTTTTTTCTTCAGGCTGTTTTTTCATGAGCGTTCCATCTTCTAAAAGCAGTTCAGACGAGACATCCCCCGTACCCACTGATGCAAAATAAGCCTTGAGTGCAGATAAACCAATATTCATCAAGCGACTGAATATAGCTTTCTCCATTTCATAGGCTTCAAGACTACAGCTCATATTTCCAACAAATTTAAAAAGTTCTTCAACTTGATTTTCTCCTTCAAGTATGCTTTGTTCAACTGAGAAAGCTTGCATGATAATCCATTTTTTGTTTTGATATTACTGAAACCAATAATAACCCGCAAAAATGGGATTAGTGTAAGCTTTTTCTTTTATAAATTCAATAGTATCCAATATTTATATTTTTTATATGCAAAAAGGGTACACTCGTTTAAGAAGATGTTTAGAAAGAAAGATTTATATATTTAAACAGGAATAAAAAAATGAATTTTGAATAATTTCTATAATTACAGACCTCGCCCTCCTGTAGCAGGAGGGTTTACCGAAGAAACCATGGAATTTTGTAAAATTAATGATACAGGAACTGCAAAAAAGATTGAATATTTTTTTTAATTGCTGAGTTCTTAATGTTTTTGTTCATCACCAACAGC
>JAYEKN010000014.1:4157-6993 GCA_034661015.1 Candidatus Cloacimonadota bacterium | reverse complement strand
AAATCACTTAAAGATAATTGAAGCTACGATAAAATCAGTAATTAGGATCATAATTGACGAGACAACAACTGCACGGGTCGTGGCTTTGCCCACACCTTCCGCCCCACCTTTTGTATAAAATCCCTGAAAACAGCCAACCGTAGTGATTATGAAACCAAACAAAAGCGCTTTTATTATCCCACTCCAGAAATCAATCGGATTGAAAAAATCACGGATTCCATTAATAAAATCCGATTGGGTAATATGATAGATTTTCACCGAAACCGCATATCCGGAAAGAATTCCGAAAACATTGGAAAACACCGTTAGCACCGGTAGCATAATAAGTCCGGCAATTACCCGTGGAACAACAAGATAGTCATAAGGATTTATTGCAATAATCTCAAGAGCGTCAATTTGATCGGAAACCCGCATTGTGCCAATTTCTGCGGCAAGAGATGCCCCAATTTTGCCTGCCATAACAAGTGCCGTTAATACCGGAGCAAGTTCGATCAAGGTTGATTTTGCAATCAGCACTCCCACCAATCTGTTCGGAAGAAATCCTCCTGTTTGGTAAGAAGCCTGCACCGCAGTTACCATTCCCGTGAAAGCGGAGGTAATCATAATAAGCGGGAGAGATTCCACTCCAAACTTGTACATCTGTGAAAAAGTCAGACTAATACGGGAGGAAATTTTTCCAAGTCCGGAAAAAGTAAAACAAAGGAATATGAAATATTTGCCGATCCCTTTAACGGAATTAATTACCGGTTTCCCAACTTCTGCCAGCAAATGAAATAACATATAATTTTATTCGAATTCCCGCAAAGGTTTGAACTGCGTGTATTCTCCCACGAATTCGAACTTCAATCTTCCTTGAGGACCATTACGATTTTTAGCAATTTCTACGCGTGCGACTCCCGGTTCTTTGGACTCCTCTTTCGTATAATATTCGTCTCGATATAGGAGAAGCACAATATCGGCATCTTGCTCAATTGCTCCTGATTCGCGTAAGTCAGAAAGTTTGGGTTCATTACTTGGTCGCTTTTCCGGAGCACGACTCAATTGAGAAAGTGCGATAATCGGAATTTCAAGCTCCTTTGCCAATAATTTTATTCCCCGTGAAATTTCAGTAATTTCCTGAGTTCTGCTTTGTCTCGAAGCAACCGGTATCATCAGCTGCATATAGTCAATGATGAGCAGATCCAAGCCCTCTTCACTTTTTAATCTACGTGCTTTGGAACGCATATCAGCGATAGTATTGCTTCCTTCATCATCAATAAATATCGCTGCTTCGGCAAGTTGGTCGCCTACTGTTGTGATTCGGAAGAGTTTGGTCTGATTCATTCCGTATCCTTGCAACATTTCGCTTAAAGACACCTCTGCACCGGCACTCAGCATACGCATCAATAGTTTTTCCTTATCCATTTCCAGGCTGAATATTCCTACGTTTTTCCTCTGGTGCATAGCAGTATAAAAACCCATATTTATGGCAAGAGCAGTTTTCCCCATACTTGGTCTTCCGGCAATTACGATGAACTGCCCGGGTTGGAATCCGCCGATTTTGTTGTCCAAAGATTCAAATCCGGATGCAATCCCGATCACACGAGATTTTTGAGCAGCTATCTTTTCAATATTTCCGATCGTCTGAGATACATAATGGGAAACACGCTCAAAACCTTCATGCCGCAGATCCTGTGTAACTTCAAAAATTGCTTTCTCGGCTCTTTCTATAATGTCTTTACTTGCACTTTGGGAATTGTAGCAATCGGAAATAATATTATTTGAGGTTGTGATCAAACTCCGCAAAGTTGCCTGTTCCAAAACAATTTTTGCATGAGCTTCCACATTGGCACTCGAAGAAACAATATCAGATATTTCGGATAAATATGGTGTTCCTCCGATAATTTCCAAATTCCCGCTTTTTTTGAGTTCATCAATAATTGTGATTAGATCTATTTCAATATTTTTATTATAGAGAATATCCAGTGCTCGGAAAATCAACCTGTGTGTTTTTTTGTAAAAATGCTCCTCACTGAGTATCTCAAAAGCCCTGCTTGCAGCCCAGTCATCATCCATCATTGCACTGAGAACAGCAGCTTCAGCATTTATATCATGCGGTGGAACCCTAAGATCCGTCTCATTGGAAGAACCTGTTTTTGCACTATTAGTGTCTGCCATATTAATTAATTCCTAATTCTTGATATTTTTTTCTCAACATTTTCAGATCTTCCCACGTAGGGCGTTTCCATTTATTTTGATACAAAAGTGCAGATGGGTGGTAAGTAACCATAACAAGCGAATCATTGAACGGATAAAATTTAGCTCGCATTTCTCCCAAAGTATTATCTCCCTGTAACAACGTGTTTCCGGCAACCTTTCCCAGAGCACAAATGATTTTGGGCTTGATTATAGAAATTTGTTGCAAAAGGCAGGGCAGACATTTTTCAATCTCTTCAATTTTCGGATTTCGATTCTTTGGAGGACGGCACTTGACAACATTAGTAATATAAACTTTTTTTCTATCAAGGTTGACAGCAAGTAACATTTTATCAAATAATTTGCCGGCTTTGCCCACAAATGGTTTCCCTATTTTGTCCTCATCCGCTCCCGGTGCTTCTGCAATAAACATAATATCCGCCTGACTATTCCCTTCTCCAAAAACGAACTTGTGGCGAGTCTCACTAAGCACACAACTTGTGCAATGTTCATATTTTTTATTTAATTCAGATAGTTGCAGAGAAAACTTCTCTTCATTATCAATTGTTTTAAAATTGTTCACGTTCCCAGTGCTTTTGAAAGAGCCTTCATCCTTAAATATTTCACGGGTTTTCTCTTTCTCAATTTTTTCACCAGTTTT
>JAYEKN010000014.1:0-4057 GCA_034661015.1 Candidatus Cloacimonadota bacterium | reverse complement strand
GTTTTCCCATTCTCAATTTTTTCACTAGTTTTCCCATTCTCAATTTTTTCACCGGTTTTCCCATTCTCAATTTTTTCACTAGTTTTCTCGTTCCCAAGCCCCTGAAACTTTTTCTCGTTCCCAAGCCCCTGCTTGGGAACGTACGCCACATCACTTGCTACTTCGCTCGATAATAGGTCATTATCTTTTTCAACTGGAGAAGAAGAGTTTATGATGAGTTCATCAATCCCCGAAAATTTTAAAATCCCCAATTTTTGTAGAGATGAAGCCAATTCGTTTTTCAATTTTCAGTATTTATAAATAATGTTATTCGGCTTACTTTTTCATTGGTCCATCAATAATTTCAGCCATTCTTCCAATGATATCAGCGTTTTCTTCTTCTGGCATCATATAATCAGGAATATTTTTTTTAGCAACATGATTTAAAGACATTGTAGTTATTTTTTCATCAAAACCGCTTCTTACAACCGATGGAACCTTATGTAATCTTCTGTATTCTTCGTTAGCCAGTAATAAATAAAGATACGTACAATTTCTTTCTTCCAGAAATTCCGATACTGTTTTATCTCGCATTTTTGTCCTTCCTTTTTTATAAGTTAAATCAATTACTACTTTTTATTTTTATTTTTTTTATTATTTTTTGGATAACTTCTTCCAGATTATCATTAATCAAGAATATATCATAAATCCAAGCATCGGCAAATTCTTTTCTTGCATTTACCAGCCTTATTTTTATCGTTTCTTCATTATCTGTATTCCGATTTCGTAAGCGATCTTCCAATTCTTTCATACTTGGCGGGAAAAGAAAAACTGATAATGTTTCCGGCATTTTTTTCAATAATTGCTTTGTTCCTTCAGTATCCAAATCCATCAAAACATGCTTTTTGTTCTTCAGGCAATCTTTCACTACTTGCAAAGAAGTTCCATAATAAAAATTATGCACATTTGCCCATTCGATAAATTGACCATTATTCACCATTTCCATAAATCTTTTTTCAGAGATGAAATGATAGTCCACCCCATCTTTCTCGGTTTCACGAGGAGGTCTCGTTGTGTATGAAACGGAATAGATAACATCATCACATCTATCTAATATTTCGTCACATACGGAACTTTTGCCGCCACCAGAGGGTGAGGATATTATTATGGGGAAATATGTTTTATCTTTCATGTATATAAAAATTTTAATCTGTGTTTTGTTGTCAATCTTTCCAAACCTTAAAATCCGTCTTCACTATGCTACGTAGAGACAGGTTGGTTCGTAAAGCCATTTATTCTTAAATAGCCTAAGCGTTCACGCATATGACAAAACGATACGCTCATTTTATAACGCCGTGAACGGCGTAGATTATTTCTTCCTTCTCATTTCCCAGTCCTGAAGGACTGGGCTATTTCTTTTTTTATTCTTCATCCATACTCGCGAAGCATTGGGCTATTTTCGTTTTTGTTTTTAATAGCCTATGCGTTCACGCATAGGATAAATATATAAACAAAAATAGCAAAAGCCTTGACAAAAAAACCCTGTTTACAAATTGGTAGTCGAATTCCCAAAATGTAAAAAAGGATGTGGAAAATGATTAAAAGAGAGATGCAGAGTTTGCTACAGGAGATGATGTCCTCGTTTCCTGTTGTAACAATTACCGGACCTCGGCAATCCGGCAAAACAACCTTAGTCAAGCAAACATATCCAAAAATGGACTATGTCTCATTGGAGGATCTCGACACACGAGAGTATGCAAAAAAAGACCCGCGAGATTTTTTATCACAATATCCCAATAGTGTAATCTTAGATGAAATCCAGAAAGTCCCTTCTCTTTTATCATACATACAAACTATTGTTGATTCGGAGAAAATAAACGGCAGATATATCTTAACCGGTAGCAATCAGTTCGAGTATTTGACCTTTATTTCCCAATCACTCGCCGGAAGGACAGGTATTCTGAAACTACTTCCTTTTTCCTATTCCGAATTTTATGGTAAAACTTATATTCCAAAAAATAAAATTTTATATAACGGCTTTTACCCGCGCATCTTTGATCAGCATATCCGTCCTGAATTATTCTTATCGAGTTATTTGGAAACTTATGTGGAAAAGGATATTCGCTCAATAATGAAAGTGAAAGATTTGATGCAATTTCACCGTTTTCTTCAACTCTGTGCGGGAAGAACCGGGCAAATCGTGAATTTCAGTAATGTCGGTAACGAATTGGGAATAAATCATAAAACCGTTAAGGAATGGATATCCATTGCAGAAGCAAGTTATATTATTTTTCTCTTACCTCCTTATTACAAAAATTACAATAAACGCATTAGAAAATCCCCAAAACTTTATTTCCTTGACGTTGGACTCGCCGCACATCTAATCGGTATTCAAAATGATACTCAACTTCAAACTCATCCTCTGAAGGGAGAATTGTTCGAGACTTTTGTCGTCATAGAATTTTTGAAAAATAGGTATAATCGAGGTCAACGAAGCAATTTATACTACTTTCGCGATAATACCGGAAATGAAGTTGACTTAATTTTGGATAATGGATTTAATCCTGTTCCCATCGAAATAAAATCTGCTCAAACCGTTAGTTCTAATTTTTTCAAGGGCTTGGATTATTTTCAAAAAATAAAAGAAAATATCAGTAATTCATATTTGATAATGGGAAATGATATTAGACAAAAGCGAGGAGAATATTCAATTTATGGCTATCCCTTTATCAATGAATTGTTAGACGAAATAAGAGGATAAACGAAAAGAAGATGCTTTTCTTGACATAATTATTGCCTCAATTGTTGTTGCTGTAAGAAAAACAAACGATGGAAAAAGGAATTTATAATGAAAATTGATGAACAAGAACAAAATATGCTCGCTGTCCTTATTGATGCTGATAATGCTCAACCATCTATCACAGATGGCTTATTGTCGGAAATCACAAAGTTTGGCGTAGCAAGTGTAAAACGCATTTACGGAGATTGGACTACTCCAAGATTAAACGGGTGGAAAGAAGTTTTGCTGGAACATTCGATTCAGCCATTTCAACAATTCGGTTATACTGTTGGCAAAAATGCAACGGACAGTGCAATGATAATTGATGCGATGGATTTGCTTTATACAAAGCGATTTAACGGATTCTGTCTGGTCTCCAGCGATAGCGATTTTACCCGACTCGCTGCCAGAATTAGAGAAGAAGGTCTTTTGGTTTATGGATTCGGAGAGCAAAAAACCCCCAAATCTTTTGTCTCTGCCTGCGATAAATTTATTTATACAGAAGTCCTTAGATCAGTAGAAAGTGTTGGTGTTACAGTAAAAAAAATGCCTTCCGGAAAACTTAAAGGGGACACAAAATTAGTAACCCTTTTCAGAAATGCAATCGAAGCTTCTTCGGATGATAGCGGATGGGCACATCTCGGAGATATTGGAAATAATATTGCAAAACAGGCATCCGAATTTGACCCGAGAAATTATGGTTACAATAAATTGGGAGAACTTGTTGCTGCAACCAAGCTTTTTGAAATAGACAAAAGAGATCTCGGAGAAGGGCACTCCAACGTGATCTACATTCGAGATAAAAGAAAAAAATAGTTACTTAATTAAATGGATTATGCAAACAGTCAAATTATTTTTGCTGCTGATATTCATCTCCTGTTTATTCGGAATTGCCTCTGCTGAAGTGGTTTCTGATTCTTCGAATGCACCTGATAGCATTTTATTTGCTCCCGCAAGAATCCCCTCAAAAGCAATGTTGTTATCTGCTTTCCTTCCCGGTGGGGGACAGTTTTATAATCATAAACCCTTAAAAGCTTCCCTCTATATAACTCTGGAATCTTCCTTACTCGGCTTTGGAATTTATTATGCAGTGAAAACGAATCAAGCATTTGATGATTACCAGCAAACTCAGAATCAGTCGGACTACAACGAATACGTCAATTATAATGACAAAAGTCAGAATATGATTTGGTGGTTTGCTACCGTGAAATTTATCTCTATAGTTGATGCATACGTGGATGCAAAATTATATAATTTTGATTGGAAAAAACGTAAAATAGATTTGAGATTCGAGAAAAA
>JAYEKN010000013.1 GCA_034661015.1 Candidatus Cloacimonadota bacterium | reverse complement strand
AAAATCTGAATAACCTCAGTGTCAGTGAACAATATTCATTTTCAACCTATAAATTTAGAACTTCTACATCACCCATCTCATTTTCATTCTATTTAATTGATCCACTTTTATTTTACCTTTTTGTGAAAATGTGAAATTATAAACCATCTTTCCTCTATAAACGCCAATGTAGGTATAGGTATAATTCACGCTGATCTTTTGCTGATTTTGGGGGGATGCGTGCACCTTCGATCAAGGGTGAGCAAATTACAAAATTATTGATCAACTGCCGTTTTCCCAAGCAATTTTTGTCATGAATTGGTCTCATTCTGAATCCTAGTCTTCTGCTTTTTTCTTACAATTAGGATAAATATTTCCAGATTTTTTGACAGAAAAACATTGAACTTAAAATATTTACCAAATTTTTAAAACTTAAATAATTATTTATAGAAAGGAAAATTATGAACAAAACTTCAAAAAAATTCTTAACAAAATTGATGCATACTCCATCTCCGTCCGGCTATGAACACAAAATTAGAAAAGTTTGGATGGAAGAGATGAAAAAAAATGCTGACTCTGTGAGAGCAGATGTTCAGGGAAGTGCCATCGCTGTGGTAAATCCGGACAAATCACCACGAATTATGCTCGCTGGCCACATGGATGAACTCGGATTTCAAGTAAATTTTATTAACGATAAAGGATTTATCTATTTTAACCAACTTGGTGGTTTTGACTTAGAAATAATTCCGGGACGAAAAGTAATAATTCACACAAGAAATGGCGATATAATCGGAGTTACCGGCAAAAAAGCCATCCATCTTTTTGAGAAAAGTGAGCGTGAAAAAGTTATCAAAGCCCACGAATTATATATTGATATTGGTGCAAAAAGCAAAAAAGAAGTAGAAAAATTGATAGAGATCGGTGACCCGATAACTTATGAGATAAATTTTGAAGAACTCCGAAATGGAATCTACACTGCTCGCGCATTTGATGATAAGATCGGTGCATTTATCGTAGCGGAAGTGATGAAACGGATTTACAAACAAAAGGACAAATTCAACGCCTCATTATACAGCGTAGCCACATGTCAGGAAGAGGTTGGATTACGCGGAGCAAAAACTTCCGCTTATGGAATTGACCCTGATATTGGCATCGCCATTGATGTAACTCACAGCACAGACACGCCGGATGTTGATGCAAAACGCATCGGTAATACAAAACTCGGTGAAGGTGTTCCCATTACACGCGGTCCAAATATCAATCACAAAGTTTTTGAAATACTCGTTGATGTTTCCAAAAAAAATAAAATCAAATTTCAGATCGAAGCAGCTGCTCGTCCTACCGGAACAGATGCGAATGTTATTCAAATGACACGCTCCGGTGTTGCCACCGGTCTTGTTGGCGTTCCTTGCAGATATATGCACACTTTCACAGAAGTTATTTCGATGAACGATGTGGAAAGTGCCATTGATATGCTCACGGAATTTTGTCTCGCAATTGACAGCAGTATAGACTTTACCGAATGATCTAAATTATTTTGATTCGATAGAAAAAATCTCGACTCGGACGTCGTCTGTTACGTTCGAGGCGAGATTTTTTTAACGCAAGAAACCAGATTTGAAAGCACGTTTTGAATCGGGTTTTTTTGGCAGACTGGACTTCATCCACTCTTTTCGGCTGAAGTTCAGAATGCATGATGACGCCACAATTTCAAATTTCAAATTTCCAATTTCAAATTTTTAATTGTTTTTTAATTGTTTTTAATAGCCCAGCCATTCATGGCTGGGGGAAAAAAAGAAACCAAAATAATCAAGGGCGTTCACGCCCTTACATTTCCCCAAAACGCCATAAATGGCGTAAAATAATTTGCCTTATTTTTTACCTATCCGTAAACGGATAGGCTATTTCTTTTCGTGTATTTATGGTTGTTTTTTCACAATTCAAAATTCAAAATTCAAAAACTTGTCCGCCCACTGGCTGATTCAAAATTTCCCTTCTCCCTTTTCCCTTTTCCGTTTTCCCTTCTCCCTTTTCCGTTTCCCGTTTCCCGTTTCCCCTTTTCCCATTTTTAATTGTTTTTTAATAGCCCAGCCATTCATGGCTGGGGGAAAAAAAGAAACCAAAAGAATCAAGGGCATTCACGCCCTTACATTTCTCCCTCAAAAATCCCCACAAATTTATTTACAATAAATGTCCTATTTAACTTTTTTGGCAACATGTTTTATTCAATTAAGTGTTGCGTTTTCATTTACCACAAAAGATTCAATGGTTTTAGCGTTCCGAAGAATTTTGGAACTCTAACTCCAAAAATTCACTATCCTGTAGAATTTGGGCTGAATCCCAAAAAATCATTCTAAATGAAATTATCAAATTTTTTTCTAAAAAAATATTTCTCATTATCCGGAAAAAAGGACTTTTTTTCTTTTAACTCCCTTATTTCCATTCTCGGTATCACGATCGGAGTAATGGCATTAACGGTTTCACTCGGATTATTCAGCGGATATCAAAATGTCATTCAGGATATTATCATTGGAGTAAATTCACACATTTACATAATGAAGTACGAGAATGAACTCATCGAAGATTTCGAATATGAGAAAATTGAAACAATGCTGGATTCGACCAGCTCGGTTCAGTCCTATGCTCCTTACATTTATTCGGAATGTATGAGTAGTAACGATGATTATATTGCCGGAATAATTTTACGAGGAATAAATTATGAAAAAGAATGCGAAGTAACACAGTTCCAACAATACTTAACTGAGGGTTCTTTTAATTCACAAGGAAAAAATATTGTTATCGGAGATAAAATTGCGAAAAGACTTCATGCTGAAGTGGGTGATACGATTTCATTGATCTCACCCTTAAATGCAAATATGAGCCTTGCGGGAATGATTCCAAAAACGATTAAAGTCTGCGTTTCCGGAATTTTCTCCTCAGGAATGTATGAATTTGATAACTCGCTTGTCTTTATCAATATGAATACAATCCAAAATTTCTTGGATATTGGAAATACTTTTAGCGGTATTTCTATCAGGCTAACTCCGGATCAGATTGAATATTCACCCGAAATTGCAGATTCAATAAGGCAAAATCTCTCTTTTCCATTTTACACATCCGATTGGAAATCAATGAATAAAAATCTGTTTAGCATGTTGGAATTGGAAAAGTGGGTGATTTTCATCATCATTGCCCTCATTGTAATTGTTGCCGGTTTTGGTTTGACGAGTGTTCTGATTATGAATATTTTTGATCGAAGAAAAGAGATTGGCATTCTCAAATCTATGGGTGCTACAAATAAAATTGTCCAAACAATCTTTTTCAGCCGCAATATTTTGGTTGGTTTTAGTGGCATAATATTGGGTATGATTTGCGGTAGCATTTTCGCTAAAATTCTAACGGTTACAAATATCATTCAAATTCAAAGCGATGTTTATATGATTGATCGGTTGGTTGTAAAAAATCATTTTATTGATTATTTATTGATCTTTGCGGTGGCAAGTATAATCGTTTTCGTCTCAGCGTCCGTTCCCCTGAAACGAATCAAAAAGATGGATGTTGTTTCCATTATAAATGAAACAAAAAGATAGAATCCGTCAACTAATTTCACCAAATGACACAAATTAATTTTCTATTTCAACTTTGTGAAATTTGTGTAATTCATGGACTTGGCTTTTAGACAGATTGGAGCAAAATGTTAATTACAGCAAAAAATATTACAAAAACATATTCTCAAGGAAATTCTCAACAGAAATTAATTGTGCTTAATGATTTGAATTTTGAACTCAAAGCCGGCACGATTGTAAGCATAACCGGACTTTCCGGCAGTGGAAAAAGCACACTTCTACATATTCTCAGCACATTGGATAAATCAGATTCAGGTTCAATATATTTCAAAGATGAGGATATAAAGTCATTTTCTGATAATAAAATTGCAAATTTCCGCAACAAGCATATTGGATTTGTTTTTCAATTTCATCACTTACTACCGGAATTGGATACTTTGGAAAACGTGGCAATACCAATGATGATTGCCGGAGAATCTGTTTACAAAAGCAAAAAAGAAGCACGGGCAATTCTCAAAAAACTGCGAATGGATAACCGTTCACACCATTTCACCAATCAATTGAGCGGTGGCGAACAGCAGAGAGTGGCTGTAGCACGTGCTTTGGTAAATCATCCTGAAATTATTTTCGCAGATGAACCCACTGGAAGTCTCGATAAAAAACATTCGGACATTTTGCTTGAAATCCTTTTCGACCTTAACACCAATTTTTCAACCTCATTGTTGTTAGTTACTCACAATGAGCAAATCGCTTCACGAACTGATTCATCTTACAGACTCGAACAAGGAAAATTAGTAAAATTATAAAATAATGCGAAAAAAAAAGTGGCTGCTCATCACGATTATTATCCTGATTTCTATTAACGTTTTTTTGTTAGTCCTTCCAAAAATTGTTAATCTGAATCGGATTGTTAGCAACAAATTAACTGCTGCGATAGGCAAAACTTATAATGCCGATATTTCATTCGGTAATATAAATGCTACAACCAAATTTTTGCAACTCTCTGATGTCAGCATCACAGAACGTGATGGCAAATACTCCTTTTCCGCAATACAATTATACTTCGGTTTTAATTTCTGGAGATTTGTGTTTAATGGCTTCCACATCGAAAAAGCAATTGATGAAATTTCCTGTTTCTCTCCAAACATCGAAATAAATTACACAAAACCAAGCAAACACACCAACCCAATTGATTGGAATAAAATCAGAAAATATCTTCTTTATTTTTCCGACATTTCCCTAATCAATGGTAAAATTGATTTTAAAAGCGAACTCGATAATACTAAATTCCACGAAATTCTTACAGACATAAATCTTTCGATCAAAAAAATCAAGACCAAAAATCTTCTGGATTTTTCAGCCCGTAATTCGCAGGATACCGGCGATATTAAATTTTCCGGTTTTCTTAAGGATGAAGATGTTGAACTTTTATGTTCTATCAAAAAATACTCTTTCTCGCCCCTAAAAATTAACGACCTGCTGATAAATAGCGCAAAATTCTCTCTCGAATTTCCCTTTCATTTGCAAACGATTCACGAAAGCGGATTCGTTAATATCAAGGACATTGATGTTGAATGGAAAAATCAGAAAATTACCAGTCAAGAAATTTCGCTAACATTAAAAGACAAGAATCTGTTTTTTGATAAAATCAATTCGTTTTTTATAAAGGATGCGATTGTTGCTTTAACAGGCAAAGTTGAAAATATCCTTACAAAAAATCGGACTGCCAAAATTGATTTCTCTACAAATTATTTCAATATACGGAATTTTAACAAACAATTGACAGGCGAAATATCTCTTTCAGGCTCAATCAGAAATCGCTTATCAAATCCAACAATATCTCATCAGATCTGCAGTTCTCAATTAGCTTTCCGTTCTCAAACCATTAAGGACTTAAACTATAATGGAATTTACCAAAATAGCAGAATTGATTCCATTAATGGCAGTTTGAATTTTTTGAAAAATGATATTAATTTTTCCGGAAACATTGGTATTCAACCTGATAAAATCACTTCCTCAAATATTAATATTCAATTGAATGCTCCGGATTTTCAGACAAAGTTTGCCGATAAAACAGCAAGTAGCTCTTTTGTGATAAATATTACCTCAAACATAGAAAACCCTCATATTCAAGCAAACATCACAAATATCTATTACGCTCCCCAAATCCTCAATTTTGACGATCTGAATGGGAATGTGGACTATAAAAATGACAATCTGAACTTTACCTTTTCCGACAAAAACGATGCTGTGAAAATTCAAGGAAAATATATAAACATCTTCCATTCGCCTTTGTTGGAGTTAAGGATGTCCACCCAAAACTTACATCTGAATAAGTTATTGCAAAAATCTCCTTCCTTTATAGAGGATTATGATCCCATCATTTCATCTGATTTCAAAGTGAAAATGGAGAAAAAAAATATTTACTTTTCAGCAGATATCGAATTCCCTGATAGGTTTAACAAATCCGTAAAAGGAAAATTGACGGCTAAGGGAAATTATTCATTTCATTTGGTAAACAAACCAGCTACTTTTTCCGTAAATTCCGATTCCTTATATCTTAATGGCAAAACATTCACAATCTGCCTTGATGCTGAAAAAGGAAGAGATTCGTTAAATATAAAAAATTTGAAGATAAATGACCAGATTGATGCAAAATTTTGTTTATTTTTCGCAAATAAAAAAATAGAATTCACCGAATCGCAAGGGTTTGTGAATATGTCCCGCATAACTTTTGATCAATTAAAACCCTTGAACATTATTCCGGAAAAATTTAATTTTCAAGGATTTATAAATGGAAAAATTGAAACTGACAAATCCAATCATTGCATTAACGGTGAATTTGAAATTGACTCACTAAAATTTAGTGATCAGGTTGAAAGCCTTAATTCGCAAATATTCTTATGTTTGAACGATACAATTTTTAGAATTACAGATTTCAATATAAAAAGCAGCAATAAAAAAATGCTTACGGGAAATGGAAAAATTTCTTTGGAAAAACCTTATAAAATTGATATTTGGGGAGCAGGTAACAATGTGAATTCCACTGATTTCACACAAACAGATTTTCTACAATTTAATGCAAATTATTCATTCCTGATCACCGGCACATTATCTTCTCCAAAATTGCTTTTTAATTCAAGACTTGAAAATGGCAAAATTTTTAACACAAGATTTGACAACGCAAATATCCAAGTTTTTCAGGACAGCAAGACTTTATATCTAAACGAAATGAATATTTCCCGAAAGAATTTATTCGATCTATCCGCACGAGGAAAATACAGTTTTAACATATTTACCCAAAAATTTTATGATAAATCCGATGGTATAAGCCTTGATTTCAGTGGAGATGTACTGGACATTCTATCCGCATATACCGACAATATTTCCAATTGTGAAAGCCGAACTAATTTACACTTACTCCTTGCTTCAGGGGAAAACGGACCCAGTTTCCAAAGCGGCTCCTTATCGTTAAATAACGGTAAGATGAATATAAAAGGGCAACCGGAAACCGTTCGCGATTTGAATTTCCATTGCACTTTATCAGAAAATATTGTATCCGATCTGCATTCATCATTTAAAATGCGAAAGGGTGAGATGACCATTACAAATAATATTGGGAAAAATTTTTCTGATATAATCTTGGGAAATCTGAATTTGGGAACTTTGCTCATCACCACATCGGAAAAAGGTATTGGATTTCATTTACCAGAATATACCCCGGAAAAATCAATTGCTGAAGTAAAAGTGAGTGGCTTCCAAGATAAATATTTTAGAATCTATAAAGAAAACGACAATCTTAAATTTATGGGAAAAGTTCTTTTCTCAAACGGAACTGTTACGGGTAAAAAAGCAAATAAAAAAAAATCTTCAAACAACAAAAACATATTCGATAACTTAGCTTTTGATATTAATTTAGTTTTTCAAAAAAATATTTGGTATGTTGATCCACCCCTTAATCTAAGAGTTGACCAAGGTGATTATATTAAAATGTTTATAAATCCCAATGAGGATATTTTCCAACTTTCTTTCGATTTACATTCTCAAACCGGTGACATGAGATTGTTTGGCGAAACTTTTCGAGCAAAAGAGGTTACTGTGTCAACCACTAAAAATAGCGATAAAATTTTAATTGATGCTGAATTTGAGAAAAAAACTGCAGATGGATCTATCATTACCCTTTGGCTCAAATCTACCGACAATGAAAATAACGGTGATAATATCGGCACAGATGCTTATGGAAAAGTAAAGGTTTGGATGACAAGCGATGGCAAAGATGACGGCACAATGTTGAGTATTCTTTCAAAATTGCATTATGGCAGAGATTATACTGAATTGGATAATGAAGAAAAGAATGCCTTAGCCAAAGATGAAGTAATCTACTTGGCGAGCGATGAACTGGGTAATATGCTAATCTCTCCTTTTTTGTCGCCATTTGAAGGAGCAGTGAGAAAATTTCTCGGACTGGATTTTTTCAGAGTTAAAACCGGATTTATGAAAAATTTAGTAAAAAAAAGTGGCCTGATTTCGAGCCAAGAAGATTTTTTTGATGAACAAAATGTGGATGCTACCTCTTCAACTGACTTGAAATATTGGGGCAGAGACATCATTCTTGATGACCTTTCATTTGATATGGGAAAATACATAACCCGAGACTGGTACGTTGATTATAAAGCAACTATCCAAAAAGGATTGACGTTCTCCGATGAAGTTGATTACGGGCTACAGCATCAAATAACCCTTCGTTATGATCTTCCCTGGAATATGCGTTTTTTGTATATGTATAGATACTCGCCCATTTTAAATGAAGATATCCAGAGAATCACTTTGGAAGCTTATATCAATTTCTAAACTGAAAAACTTTACTAAAATATTCCTTACTAAAAAATTTGTATAATCTAAAAATATAAAGAATTGTGAGTATTTATTAAATGAAATTTAAGTCAACCCTATTTATTTTACTTTTTCTCTTTGTTATTGAATTTTGCTTTGCAGTAGATAATTATGATTATATTACAGATATTGAAGTGCAAGGAAACGTCAATGTCTCTTCTTCATTAATTATCTCGATAGCAGGTCTTAGCCAAGGGAATATCTATGACAAAGAAGATATTAAGTCAGCTATAAAAAACCTTTTCAAACTCCACTTATTTAAAGATATAAAAATAAACCAAACTGTCTCTGATTCAGGTGTAAAACTTGTTATCGCTGTGGTTGAATTCCCTATTCTTAACAAAATAAGTATTTCCGGGAATAAGAAAATAAAGAAAACTAAAATTCTGGAAGTAGTAGATGTTAGTAGCGGTGAATATTGGTCTCCGAAAGAAGAATTCACTATTTCAAACAAGATTTTAGATTTGTATAGAGAAAAAGGTTACAGATTGGCATCCCTCGATTTTAAGAAAAATCCCCTTTCTAATAACAGATTAAATCTAAATATCATTATTGATGAGGGGAAAAAAGTAAAAATAGATAAAATCATATTTTCCGGTAACGAAAAGATTTCTAGTAAAAAATTGCGAAAAATCATGAAAACACACGAAAAGGGATTTTTGCGTTCCGGCGAATTCAAATTGGAAAAATTTGACGAAGACCTTGTTCGTATTACCGACTATTTCAAATCTAAAGGTTTCATCAACGCAGAGGTTTTGGATTGGACAAAACAATATGATGACGATGGTTATCTAATTATTACAATTGAGCTTTATGAAGGCAGACAGTATCGGATCTCTTCAGTAGATATTTCAGGCAATTCCAGATTTTCCGATAATGTTTTAAAAAATGAATTGAAAATAAAATCGGGTGAAATTTTCAACCAGGAAGAATTCGATAAAAAGCTAAACTCTATTCGCATGATGTATTATGAGGATGGTTATATCTATTCAATAATAAATCAGGAAACTAAAACAGAAGCGGATTCCCTCTTCCTTACTCTTCATATAAATGAAAACACTAGAGCAAAAGTAAGAAAAATCAAAATTACCGGTAACCAAAAAACTCGTGAAAGCGTTATTCGAAGAAAATTGGCTATCACACCCGGAGATTATTTTCGCCAGTCACTTATCCAGCGTTCTCAAAGAAATATTTACAACCTTGGCTTTTTTACACCCAATATGGGCTTGGATTATCAGCCGATCAACGATGTAGGTGATATTGACCTGATATTTACTTTAGAGGATAAAATTTCGGGGAACGCAAACTTCGGTGTTAATTATGATCAAACGAATAATTTTACCGGTTTTGTCTCGGTTGAGCATAATAATATTTTAGGCAAAGCATTACAGCTCAAACTGAAGTGGGAATTTAGCGGTTCAAAACAAAATTATAGTATCAGTTTCACTAATCCATATTTTTTCAACAGAAATATGCTCGTGGGATGCGATGTGTTTCACACAAAAAATGATTGGAGCGACTATAATTACACCGTAACAAAAACTGGGGGAGGATTACGATTTGGGACAAGTATTCCTTTTATCAATTATGCCCGATTCACAACAGGATATTCTATTACTCAAAAAGAATACAGCATCTTGGATGATGGTTATGATGTAATTGATGTAGTGCAGAACTTGGTTGATGAGGGAAAAAAAATTACCAGCAACGGATACATCTCTCTCGAAAGAGATAGTAGAAATAATATTTACCGACCAAGCCAAGGTTCGCTGCTTCAGTCATATTCCGAACTTGCTGGCGGATTTATCGGTGGAAACGTGAATTATTTCAAAGAAATAGTTCAATCTAATTGGTATATCCCACTCTTCTGGAAATTTGCCCTCGGAACAAAATGGCGAATGGGATATATATCCGCTTTTGGCTCGACTGATGATGTACCTCTCGATGAAAAATTTTACCCTGGTGGAATCGGCCCCGACGGTATAAGAGGATATGATGACAGAAGCATTATACCGGAAAATTCTGATGGTGCAAACGCCGAATTGATAATATCGTCCGATATAACTTTTCCCATTTCCGGTGATCAGGTGGTGGGAGTAGCATTTTTCGATGCGGGAAATTCATATATTCATTTCTCGAAAATAAATGTTCAGGAACTGAAAAAAGGAGCAGGACTCGGCGTGAGAATTATGACTCCGATGGGACTTATGGGTTTTGATTATGCCTACGGATTTGACAGAACAACAAATAACAAATGGAAATTCCATTTCCAGTTCGGAACAACCTTTTAAATATAAAAAATTAGAAACAGGAGTATAAATGCAAAAGAAATTAATTGCCCTAATCATTATCACATTAATAGCAACCGGCTTATTCGCTGGTGATTATAAAATTGCTTACTGTGATATGTACAAAATCTATAATGAATTCCCCGAAAAAGTTCAGGCTGAGGAACAATTCAATAAAGAAGCGGGACAGTGGCAACAAGAACTTACGGATATGGAACAAGAAATTGCACAACTTCAAGAAGAATATGACAATCTTCCCCCTATGGTAACCGAAAAACGTAAAGAAGAAAAGATGGCACTCATCAACCAAAGACAACGCGAATATTATCAAAAAGCAGAGCTGTTACGAAACAAAGCTCTCGAAAGACAAAATGAATTGATCAAACCTATCAGCGATAAGATCGTAAACGCAATAAATACTGTTGCAGAAGATTATGGATATGATATGGTTCTCAATTCAATGCAAGGTGAAAGTATCCTTTATGCCAAACCGGAACATGACATCACCCAGCTTGTGATGGACAAACTTGATGAAGAGAGTGGAAAATAATCCCTATTAATTTTGTATGAAGAAATTCAAATTATCCTTATCTCTACAAGAAATTGAAAAAATTTCACAGGGAAAACTCATTTTAGTAAATGAAATTTCCATAGACTCGGTTGATTCATTGGATGAGGGTAAAAGTTCCGCTGCGGTTTTTTATCAAGACGAAAAATTTAAAGATCAATTGTTGAACACAAACGCCGGCGTGGTCTTTATTCCTGAAAATATTGATATTTCCAATTTTCCCAAACGTAATTATATTCTTACTAAAAACCCCTATGAATCATTTCTGAGACTAGTTACATATTTTTTGCAAAGTGATAAAAAGATATTACACGGTCAAAACATCCATCCAAATGCAAATATTCATTCCAGCGCTATTCTTTCTGAGAATATTCAGGTAGAAGCCGGAGTTTTTGTTGGGGAAAATTGCGTTCTCGGAAATAACGTTCACATAGAACCAAATGCTGTTATCAAAAATGATGTAACTATCGGAAATAATACCCATATTTTTCCGAATGTAACTATATATCCGGAAGTTATTATCAGCGAAAATGTAATAATCCACGCTGGTGTTACTATCGGTTCTGACGGTTTTGGCTACTTGTGGGACGGAAAAATGCATAGAAAAATTCCCCAAATCGGGGGAGTGATTATTGAGAATAATGTTGAAATCGGAGCAAATGCGTGTATTGATCGAGGTGCTCTCGGGAATACTATCATCAAACAAGGAACAAAACTTGATAATCTTATTCAAGTTGGACACAACGTGGTTATCGGCAAAAATTCAATACTTTGCTCACAAGCAGGAATAGCCGGTAGCACAGAAATCGGTGACGATGTGATACTTGCCGGACAGGTCGGAGTTGCCGATCATATAAAAATTGGCAATCGAGTAAAGGTGGCAGCCCAATCAGGAATTAGTAAAAATGTTCCTGATGATAAAACAATGTTTGGTTACCCTGCCACCGAAGCCGGACTTCAAAGACGCATCATTGCTTGTATGAGGGATTTACCTGATATTCGCAAATTATTCAAAAAGCTTAAGAAAAATGAGGAAATGAATGATTGAAAGAAGTGAAAACCAACAAACGATAAAAAATCAGTTTAGCTATACTGGAATCGGACTTCATTACGGAAAAATCAACACAATCACTTTTAAGTCCGGGGCTGAAGATTCCGGCATTATCTTTAAACGGGTGGACTTACCCGGAAAACCTGAAATACCTGCTGACATAAAACATGTACAGAGTTTGCAACGTGGCACAAATATCGGAATTAAAGAAGCCACTGTTGCCACCATCGAGCATGTTCTGGCAGCTATCAGAGGTTTACAAATTGATAACATCATTGTTGAAATTGATGGTGAAGAAATCCCTGTTGCTGACGGAAGTGCGATCGAGTTCATCAAAGTCTTGAAAAAATGCGAAATTGTTCAACAGAACGCTGAGCGCCGATACCTTATCATTTCAAAACCATTATCTTTTTCCGTTCCGGAAAGTAATGTTGATATCGTTGTTGTCCCATCAAATTCTTTGAAAATTACTTTCTTCATTGATTTTGACCATCACAGTCTATCCCCTCAATATACATCAATGGTTTCGCTTGAAGATGAATTTATTGAGGGATTTGCTTCAGCGAGAACTTTTTGTTTTGTAAATGACATCCTATCCCTAAAAAAAGCAGGGCTGATTAAAGGTGGAAGTCTTGATAATGCAATCGTTATTGGTGATGATCGCATGTCTGAAGATGAATTGAACGATCTGCGTGTACTTTTCAATTATAAAGGGGACTTGCATTTAAATGAAGACAACCTTCTCAATGATAAACCGTTACGCTACTACAACGAATGTGTCCGCCACAAAGTTTTGGATTTAGTTGGAGATTTAGCCCTCCTCGGCATTTCAGTTAAGGGACACATCTTGGCTGCTCGTTCCGGTCATAAAACAAATATTGAGTTAATTAAAAAAATTAATGAATTGTATGAGAATGAAATTTTACAGGCTAAATATCAAAAATCAAAGATCAAGGGCGTGGTCTTTGATAATGAGGCTATTCAAAGAATTCTTCCACATCGCTATCCTTTACTTTTAGTAGATAAAGTTATCGAATTTGTTTCACATGACAAAATTGTTGGTGTAAAAAACGTAACGATTAACGAACCGTTTTTCCAAGGACATTTTCCAGGACATCCTGTAATGCCCGGTGTCTTAATAGTTGAAGCAATGGCTCAAACGGGTGGCATTCTGGTTCTTAATGAAATGGATGATCCTAAAAATTATATTGCATATTTTATTTCAATAGATAAGGTCAAGTTTCGAAAAATTGTTGTGCCTGGAGACAGATTGGAGTTCCACATGAGATTGATAAAATCTCGTCGGGGTATTTCTGTGATTGAAGGAAAAACCTATGTGGATGGTACACTCGTTTGTGAAGGAATTTTAAAAGCAAAAATATCAAGAAAAAATGACGAAAATTCATAATACAGCACTTATTCATAAAAACGCACAAATTGCTTCTGACGTTGAAATCGGACCATATACAATTATCGGAGCAAATGTAAAAATCGGAAAAGGCTCGAAGATTCGCTCCCATGTTGTGATAGACGGTCGTACAAACATCGGCGAAAACTGCCTCATATTTCCGTCTGCTGTCATCGGAACTATTCCACAAGATCTAAAATATTCCGGTGAAAAAACACAGGTAATTATCGGGTCAAAAACAACCATTAGAGAATTTGTTACTATAAATTTATCCACCAGTATTGATCAACCCACTACCGTCGGAAACAATTGTTTGCTCATGGCTTACGTCCATGTTGCTCACAATTGTAAGCTCGGAGATAATGTTATTATGGCAAATGCAGCTACCTTAGCCGGTCATGTTGAAGTTGAAAATAATGCAACAATTGGGGGACTTACACCAGTGCATCAATTTGTAAAAATTGGTTGCTATTCCTTTATTGGCGGGCTTTCACGTGTTAGCAAAGATGTGGCTCCCTACACCCGTGGTGCAAGCATTCCTTACAAAACTATCGGCTTAAATTCCATCGGTTTGAGAAGGCATAATTTTTCCGATGAAACTATGCAATCGTTAAAAAAATTATATAAAATTTTTTATACTTCCAACCTTAATACTACACAAGCTATAGAAAAAATAGAAGCCAATATTGAACCCATATATGAAGTGAATCATTTTGTAAATTTCGTAAAAAAAACGGAAAGAGGAATTTTAAAATGATTTTTTTATTTAATAAATTTGACAAACTCTGATAAACAGGCACTTTCTGTGCATCAGATAAGTTAATAAATCCAATAATATGTCGGGAGGACGTAATGACAAAGAAAGACTTAATTGATAGCTTAGCATTGGAAGTTGATATCTCCAAGAAAAAGGCTGGAGATGCTATTAATCACATCCTTGATGCTATCACCCTTAGCCTTGAAAAAGGCGAAAAAGTAACACTCGTTGGTTTTGGAACATTCAAAATTCAAAAAAGAGCCGAAAGAATGGGTATGAACCCATCTACTTTGGAAAAAATTCGAATCCCATCTACCAAAGTTCCCAAATTCAAAGCTGGAAAAAAACTTAAAGACGCAGTTAGATAACTTTAAGTAATTTATTCCAAGAGCAAGGGAATTTTTCCCTTGCTCTTTTTAAATTCTTTAACTTTTAAACTCGAGGTTTATATGAAGTTTGTCATAAAAAAAGATCAAATTTTGCCAAAAGTTCAATTTGTAAACAGTATTGTTCCTGTAAGAAATCCATTACAAATTCTAACCAATATCTTGTTTATAGTGGATGCGGAAACTAATTCCATAAAATTAGTTTCAACAGATCTGGAAGTATCTGGTGTTTCAGAAATGAGCGGTGAAGTTGAAGAAAGTGGCACAATCGCCGTACCTGCAAGAGAAATCACGGAAATTATCCGGTCTCTTCCGGAAGCAGACATCCACTTCTTTACAGAAAATAATATACTAAGAATAAAATGCTTACACATAGATTATAAATTGATTTTTGCTAATCCTGAAGATTTTCCTGAAATTCCCGAACGCAATTGGGATAATAGCTTTGAAATTGATTCTGCTCTTTTCTCCAGAATGATTCTAAAAACATCTTTTGCAGTTTCCAGAGAAATAGGACGTCCGGCTTTCACGGGTGTTCTTTGGGAATTAGAAAACGAAACTCAAAGAATGGTTGCTACTGACGGAAGAAGATTGGGTAAAGTTGAAACCGCTCTTTCACTTGATATTGCAGAAAGAAAAATTATAATTCCCATCAAAGGTCTGAATCTTATCAAAAGTATAATTGAAGAAAAAAAACCAATTTTAAAAATCATCCCCGAAGAAAGTGGCATAAGTTTCAAATACGACTCCTATAAAATTTTTTCCAGATTGATAGAATCAAAATACCCCGATTATAATGCCGTTATCCCGTATAACAACTCGAAAAATGTAGAAGTGGATCGCGAAGCACTTATCAATGCGGTAAAACGCGTTGCTTTACTTGCCACAGAGGATAATTATAAAATTATCTTTAATTTTTCGAAAAACCACATTGTTATTCATTGTGAAGATATTGAAAAGGGTGCTGCAAAAGAAGTAATCGAAACTACCGCACAAATTGAGAATTTCACAATTGGCTTCAATTATAAATATATGTTAGAAATTCTGCAATTAATTTCAAGTAGCAAAGTTCTTATTAAACTTGAAAACGAGCTCGATCCAGCTCTCTTTTTTGATACTGAGCATTCTGAAAAAATTACAGAAAAAACTTTACTGCTCCTAATGCCTCTTCGTATTGCTACTGACTAAAATTTAATAAATTGCTATAAAATAAACTACTCGTACCTAGTAAAAAAATACTATAACGTAGTTCAAACAAATGGTTTTCTGCGAATCATTTAAAAAGATTTTGCAAACTAAATATTTTTTCAGAAAATATTCTCGAATAGATTTTTACCTCTCCATAAAAAATGGGATTAAACTTTTTGTATTTTGCTATTTATTGCAATTGCCGGTAGCAGTTTTTTCGCAAAGTTTGACACCGAATACTACTACTCTAAATTTTGGCTAAAAATATAATCCAAATTTTTATATGTATAAAATTTGATGGAGACAATAATTATGAAGAATAAAATTCATCCAAAATACCATAAATGTATCGTGAAATGTGCATGCGGAAACACATTTGAAATATCTTCAACTTTGTCTGAGATTGAAGTTGAAATTTGTTCCGAGTGTCATCCCTTTTATACTGGAAAGAAGAAACTCATTGATGCTGGTGGAAGAATTGATAAATTTAAGAAGAAATATTCAAAATTTCAGACAAGCAACTGATTCAAAACAAAATTAATTATAAATTTCATAAAAACGGAAATTACCTAACATCTAAACATTGATTCTTTAAGTGAATTTCTTAGATAATTTCATGGTAGGAACAAATGGAAAATAAAAATCCTCAAATAGCCGTGGGCGGTCAAGCTGTGATAGAAGGAGTGATGATGCGGGGACCACAAAGCATCGCAACTGCCATAAGAAAAAAAGATAACAGTATTCTCATCAAAAAAGAAAAATTTATTTCTTTAACAAAAAGGAATAAATTCTTTGGTTTTCCCGTAATAAGAGGTTTTGTTTCTCTCATTGAAATGATGATTATCGGATTTAAAACACTCAGCTTTTCTGCGGAAGAAGCCATTAAGGATGAGGAAAAAAGCAAAGACGAGGAACCAGAGAAGAAAAAAACCAAAAAATTTGATAAACTTTATGAGATTTTTTCATACGTTTTTGCTTTTGGTTTAGCATTCTTGTTTTTCGTTTTCCTCCCCTATCGAATAGCATATTGGTTAGATATTGAAAAAACAAATTTTCTTTTTAATATCGTTAAAGGGCTAATTCAAATTTCTTTTTTTGTTTTCTACATATTTGCTATTAGCTTTTTAAAAGATGTGAGAAGGCTATTTGAATTCCACGGAGCAGAACATAAATCCGTTTTTGCCTATGAATCCAATCCCGATTTCACCCTCGAGGACACAAAAATCTTCTCAACTTTTCACCCCCGATGTGGAACAAGCTTTATTTTTATCGTTCTACTTATTGCCATTTTAGTTTTTTCGGTTTTTGATACTCTATTATCCGCAATATTTAATTTAACCTTACCTTTATTTACGAGGATATTTCTTCATCTTCTTCTAATGCCAATAATCTCAGGAATATCTTACGAAATTTTAAAATTTTCCGGCAAGAACACTAATCATTGGTTAGTAAAAATATTCTCCTCTCCCGGTTTGGCTTTGCAAAGAATTACTACAAAAGAACCTGATGAAAAACAATTGGAAGTTGCGATCTGCGCTTTACATTCTGCCCTTGATATGCCAATTCTCTCCCAAAATATCAGTTACGTGGATAAAAATGAAAATTGAAAATAAAATCGCTCACTTAACCGCTGAATACGAAGAACTAAAAGAAAAAATATCTGACCCAAAAATTATAAATCAACAAAATTTATATATAGATTTAACTGTTAGATTTAAAGAAATTTCCGAAATTCTGGAATTGCATCACAATATGGTTCAAACCAAACAAACAATTACAGAAAACACCGATGCCTTATCGCATGAAACAGATGAGGAAATGATTGATCTTTACAAAGAGGAGAATGAGAAACTCGACAAAGAATTTGATAAATTATTTCTTCAAATCAAGCTTCTCCTACTCCCGAAAGATAAAAATGATGAAAAAAATGCAATAATGGAAATCCGTGCTGGAACCGGTGGAGATGAGGCTGCTTTATTTACAGCTGATTTATACAAAATGTATTCCGCTTTCATTGAGAAAAAAGGTTGGAAAATCGATATGATGAATTCCAATCCAACCGGCATAGGTGGTTTCAAGGAGATTGCTTTTGAAATAACAGGTAAAGATGTATTCGGAACATTAAAATATGAAAGTGGAGTTCATCGTGTCCAACGTGTTCCGGAAACCGAATCATCAGGCAGGATACACACTTCCGCTTCTTCCGTAGTCGTTTTGCCGGAAGCTGAAGAAGTGGATATTCAAATCAATGATAAAGATCTTAAAATAGATGTTTATCGTTCGTCCGGACCCGGTGGACAAAGTGTAAACACAACCGATTCCGCTGTTCGTGTTACCCATATCCCAAGCGGTTTGGTCGTAACCTGTCAGGATGAAAAATCTCAACATAAAAACAAGAAAAAAGCTATCAAAGTCTTACGTTCCCGATTATTGGATCAAGAAATACGTATGCAACAAAAAGACCGCTCAAATAAGAGAAAATCAATGGTTGGTTCCGGAGATCGCAGTGCAAAGATTCGTACCTACAATTTTCCTCAATCCAGAGTAACAGACCACAGAATAAAATTTACTACCCACAATTTAGAAGCCATAATGAACGGCGAAATTCAGGAGCTAATTGACAAGTTACATTTTGAGGTGCAAAAAGAATTCTTTGAAGACAAATGATTAGTGTAATCATTATTGCCATCTTCTTTATCGGATGTGCGTTTTTTTCCGGTGCAGAAATAGGCTTGATTTCTCTGGACAAATATAAATTAAAAAGAGACTCTCTAAAAAATCGCAAGTCTAAAAGATTATACGATTTTATCACTGATCCTGATAAAATTCTTGGTACTACACTGATCGGGACAAACATTTCAATTGTTATTGTATCATCCGTATTTACCGCCTATGTAGTAAATAAACTCAAAATTCTAAATGAGACTTCTGCCAGTTTGTTATTAGCCGGTGTTTTGCTGATCGTTTCCGAAATCATACCCAAAATGTATTTTAAAAGAACTGCAGATAAATCCATTCCGAAACTATTTTTTATAATTCGATTTTTTGCTTTGCTGTTTACACCTTTCATCTGGCTTTTTGCGAAATTATACTCCGGTTTTTCAAAAATCATAAAGATTTCACCTAAGGCAGAAAAAAAACTTTTCTCTAAAGATGATCTTTCATATCTTGTTAGAGAAGCTCAAAGAAGTGGAGATGTTAATGCAGATGAGCAGGGTCTGATTGAAGAAGTGTTGACTTCCCAAGATTTAAAAGCAAAAAATATTATGATTCCACGAACAAATATTTTTGCTGTCCAGAAAGAAGCAATTTTGAAAGATGTCATTGAACTTTCACGAAATGAAGGATTTACTCGAATACCCGTTTTCGACGAAAACATTGATCATATCATCGGTCTTATTGTAATTCACGATTTACTGAATATCAAAAACGTGCAAGAGAAAATTGAGAAATATATCAGAAAAGCGTATTTCATTCCAGAAGTTATGAAGGTTACGAACCTTTTAAAAAAATTGCAAGAGGAAAAAACACCTATCGCGATTGTCGTAGATGAATATGGTGGAACTGCCGGGCTGGTATCAGTTGAAGATATCATCGAAGAATTAGTCGGTGAAATTGAGGACGAGTATGATGTGGTGGGCAAAGATATTTATAAAATCAAACAAGATACATATCTTATCAATGCTGAAATAGAAATTGAGCAAATTATTGATGAAATTAATATTGACATTCCTGAAGGCGATTATGAAACATTAGCTGGATTTCTTATCTCCAAATTCGAGAGAATTCCAAATAAAGATGATGAAATCAAAATTAAAAACTATAAATTTTCGATAAAACAGGTTACAAGTAAAAAAATCGAAAAAGTTCTGCTAACAATAAAAAATGCATCGAAATAAATGCTATAAGGAGATCATTCTATGAAGAATATCAAGAACAATCCATTTTTACAACCCCGTGAAAACAAGTATGATGCAATCCCTTTTGACAAAATAAAAACTGAAGATTACATGCCTACTTTTGAATACGCTTTGGAACTGGCAAAAGCCAATATTGAAAAAATAAAAAGCAATAAATCAAAGGCAAATTTTGAAAACACTATTTTAGCTTTTGAAACAAGCGGAGAACTCTTGGATGAAGTCTCAAGTACATATTTCAACCTCTATTCTGTGGAATCAGACGATAAATTTAAGGCTCTCGCCCAGCAAATTTCACCAATGCTTTCAGCCTTTAAAAACGATATTATGACTGACGCAAATCTATTCCGAAGGATTAAAAAAGTCTATGATTCAAGAAATGATATGGTTTTAACCACAGAACGGATGAGATTGGTTGAAAAATTTTATCATGATTTTGAGCGAAATGGTGCTTTATTGGATAAAGAAGGTAAACTTAAATTGCGAAATATCGAAACAGAACTTTCTAAATTGGGACCACAATTTTCTCAAAATTTACTGAAAGCTACAAATTCTTTCAAACTACACATTACCGATGAAAATGAATTGATTGGTTTACCTGATTCCGCAAAGGAAGCTGCTGCTTTTACGGCAAAGCAAAACGGAAAAGATGAAGGTTGGATGTTTACTTTACAATCTCCCAGTCTGACTCCAATCTTTAAATATGCAAAAAATCGAGAATTGAGAAAAAAACTTTACATGAAATTCCGATCCAGAGCATTTAAAGGCGAGTTTGATAACCGTCAAATTTTAAAAAAAATTGCTGATTTACAATATAATAGGTCAAAATTATTAGGGTACGAAAATCTTGCCGAATATAAACTTGAAGAAAGAATGGCAAAAGATACCACGGAAGTGAAGGAATTCCTTGATAGTATCTATTCTGTTGCAATTAATCCGGCAAAAAATGAATTAAATGAATTAAAAAAACTCGCTTTGGAAATGGATGGAATTAGTAACCTTTATCCGTGGGATGTAAGCTATTATTCGGAGAAACTCAAGAAGAAAAAATTTGATTACGATGAAGAAGAACTGCGCCCCTATTTCAAATTTGAAAATGTTGTTAAAGGTCTGTTTGAAGTAGCTACTAAATTATATGGGCTTCAATTTAACTCGATTGACAATATACCCGTTTATCACCCAGACGTCCAAGTGTACAAAGTTAATGACGAAAACAAAATATATATCGGACTCCTTTATGTTGACTTGTTTCCCCGTGAAACAAAAAATGGCGGAGCATGGATGACAAATTATAGATCGCAGGGATTGAGCAAGGGAAAGATTCGCAGACCACATGTTTCCATAAATGCTAATTTCACGCCCACAACCGACAAATCACCTTCGCTTTTAAGATTGGGAGAAGTTGAAACTCTTTTCCACGAATTCGGACACGCCTTGCATTCCCTTCTTTCCGAATGTGAATTCACAACCTTAGCGAGTCCAAATGTTTTCTGGGATTTTGTAGAATTACCTTCTCAAGTTATGGAAAATTGGGTAAAGGAAAAAGAAACCCTTGATTTGTTCGCACGGCATTATCAAACCGGAAAAAAAATTCCCGAACTGCTTATTAAAAAAGTGAAAGCAGTTGAGAATTTCAACAAAGGTATGGCTAATATAACTCAACTCACTTATGGTTTTCTTGATATGGCTTGGTTCGCAGATAATCCACTTAAGATCAAGGATGTGGAAAAATTTGAGAAAGAAGTAACGGAAAAAACTCGAATCCTGCCAGAGATCGAAAACACAAATATTTCCTGTAGTTTTGCTCATATATTCGGAGGTGGATATTCTGCAGGTTATTATTCATACAAATGGGCAGAACTATTGGACGCAGACGCTTTCGAATATTTTAAGAAAAATGGGATTTTCAATAAAGAAATTGCAAAATCGTTTCGAGAAAATATTCTTGCCCGTGGTAACTCCGAACATCCAATGAAATTGTATATGAAATTTCGTGGAAAAAAACCTGATCCGGATGCGATGTTTCGCCGAGATGGCTTAAAATAAATTGTAAATTAATACTCTCGTAATTCGTTTTTTCAAAACGACTTTTTTACACGCTTCGGAGAAGCGTAATACTGCTGTAATTCGTTTTTCCAAAACGAGTTAATGTACTACATCCTGATAAACTCAAATTAACGAATTGACTGTTGAAATCAGATCATAGTTGTTGAACGGTTTATCAAAGAGAAGAGTGTTAAATTTTTCTGCTTTTAATTTTGTTTTTTCATCAGCATAGCCGGAAATCATTATCGAACCTTTAGTAGGGTGATATCTGTTAAACGATTCCAGAATCTCCAAACCGGATATATCATCCAGTTTATAATCTACAATGAGGAAATCGTATTTGTTTTCATTTATAAGCTGAAGCCCCTTTTTACCGGAGAAAGTATATTCCGTTTGATATCCAACTTCTTCCAACAGTTTTGAAAGAATGATACAGATATTTTCGTCATCATCTACAATAATGATCTTTTTCATAATAAACCTTCTTAATAGATAAATATATTTTATAATTCTAACATGCAATATTTATTCCACAAACTCACAAAATAATATTTTTATAGCCATTTTTTTGTTTCTTGCGCTATACAAGCAAGTTAGAAAAGAAAAATTTAATCCTGAAATAAAACTAATTTTTCAGATAACACAATTTTTTTACATTTTTGCAACAGGCGTTGCAAAATTGCAACAAATT
Source organism: Candidatus Cloacimonadota bacterium (assembly GCA_034661015.1). NCBI lineage: Bacteria > Pseudomonadati > Candidatus Cloacimonadota > Candidatus Cloacimonadota bacterium. Next base: position 4,812 of record JAYEKN010000013.1, on the reverse strand, counting down.
ATTATTCAATTCCTAAATTATTTACTTTTCTATAAAATGTCCATTTGGGAATCCCCGCCAATTTTGCTGCCTCAGATATGTTTCCATTAACATGTTTTATAATTGCTTGAATAATTGTTTTTTCCTTTTGTTTTAAAATCTCCGGTAAAGATTTTTCGGACAACTCACCCATATAGAAAAAATCAATTGCCTTTCCAGGATTTCCTATTGACAAAAGGTCAATGTCATTTTCTTGTAAAATTTTTTCACCACAAAGAAGGGCTGCCCGTCTGATAACATTTTTTAGCTCCCTAACATTTCCGGGCCAAGGATAACTCAGAAGAACCCCCATTAATTTACGGGAAACTCCCTGAATTGAAAGATTGAAATCTGCATTTGCCTCTTTGATAAAATAATCCGTAAGGATAGGTATGTCGTCTTTTCTTTGAACGAGATCCGGAATTTCTATCATAAATTCTTGTAAACGAAAGAAAAGATCTTCACGAAATTTTCCTTTATCAATCAGTTTTGTAAGTTCCTTATTTGATGCAACGATTATTCGTGTATTAATTTTGATAGTCTTATTACTGCCAAGTCTTTGAATTTCCCGTTCCTCAATAGCCCTGAGAAATTTTTTCTGGAGACTAAGTGGCAAATTATTTATTTCATCCAGAAATAATGTTCCACCATGTGCATGTTCAATTTTCCCGATTCTTCTTGATGCTGCTCCGGTAAATGCTCCCTTCTCGTACCCGAATAGTTCAGATTCAAAAAGGGATTCAGGTATAGCTCCCAAATCAATGGGAATAAAAGGTTTGTTCTTTAGAGAACTTCTTTGATGAATCAGTTTGGCTATCATCCCCTTTCCTGTCCCTGTGTTTCCCTGCAATAATATAGTTATATTTTTATCAGCGATAAGGTCAACTGTTTCCAGCACTTTTGTTATTTCGCGGCTTTCGCCCATCATCTCTCTAATTGATATCTTTTGATTTACTGTATTCCGTAAATCCCAAATTTCTTTATTCAAATTGATAGTTTTAACACACTTGGCAATTACAACTGCCAACTCCTCATTATCAATTGGTTTTATAAGATAATCAGCTGCCCCGATTTTCATAGCTTCAACAGAATGTCTTACATTTCCATGCCCGGTAATCATAATAACTTCGGGATGAATTTTCAGTTGTAAAATTTTCTTTAATACCTCAAATCCGTTAATATCCGGCAACTTATAATCAAGTAAAACAATATCAATTTGATTATTCCCGATTTTCTCAATTGCTTCTTTTCCACTTTCTGCAACAGATACATCGTATCCAACATTCTCAACCACTTTCGCCAAAATTTTTCGAACATCTTGCTCGTCGTCAACAATAAGAATGTTCATATTCTGTTAAACCTCACTTTCGTTTATTTGTGAAACCGGAAACACAATATTAAAAACCGTTCCAGTCCCAACTTCGCTTAATACATTTATTTTCCCTCCATTAGACTCCACTATTTCCTGAGCCAAACTCAGTCCCAAACCCGTTCCCTTTTCTTTGGTTGTAAAGAAAGATTCAAAAATTCTGGATAAATTTTCCGGGGGAATCCCTTCTCCGGTATCTTGTATGCTCATCACGATTTCATGATTCTCATACTTTGCCGTAACAGTCAAAGTTCCGAAGTCTCCCATTGATGAAATTGCATTAATAATAAGATTCATAAAAAGAATCTCCATCTGATTGGTATCAAATTTAATTGCAGGAATATCGTTGGAAATTTTTTTTACCAAAACAATATTATTATTCGAGCGCAATCCCGCGGTCAATTTACAAATCTTCTCTAATACGTTAATTATTTCTTCCTCTTTTTTGGGATTATTATCGGGATTTGCAAATTGCAAAAGTGATACAATGATTTCATCAGCTTTGTCTGTTGAATCTGCGATTGTTTGCAACATCTCACTTAATTCCTGTTCATCTTGCCCAAATTTCATCCTACAGAATTGAGCAGATGATTTAATCACAGTTAATGGACTCCTGATCTTATGAGCAATTCCACCTGCCAGTTCTCCAAGAAAGGAAATTCTTTCGGATATACGCAGGCGAGATTCTATCTTTTGGCGTTCGATAATTTCCTCGCGAAGATTCTTGTTTGAACTTGCCAATTCTTTCGTACGCTGGTTAACATCGTTTTCCAATTTTTCGGATAATTTGCGCTTGATGCGATAAAAATAAAATATAATTATGACAATAAAAAAAAGTACGATTGCAAATAGAAAATATATTCGGCGTCTTAATTTTCCCTTTTCTAAATTTATTTTTTGGATTTCTTTTTCATGTTTGAGAATTGCAATTTCTTTTTCTTTCTTTTCCGTTTCGTATTTTGTTTGAATCTCACTGATTTGTTTAACTTTATCTTCGTCTAAAATGCTATCTTTTACTGCAATATACTTCTTTTGAAAATCCCAAGCTTCCTGAAATTGTTCTTTCTTAGAAAATAAGTTTGATAATAATTTATAGCCTTCTTTCTTCACATCTCGAAGATCCAATTCGTCGGCAATTTTTAAACTCCAATTTAGATATTCAAGCGCCTTATTATAATTTCCCAAATCCGAATAAACAGAACCAATATTTTTCAGATTAGTAGCAAGAATAGTTCGTAAATTGAATTTTTGCATAATAGCGAGCGATTGAAAATAATAGTCTAATGCTTCTTTTTTTTTGTTTTGATAATTTTTGCAAACCCCCATGTTATGTAAAACAATTGCTGTAAAATGCTTATCCCCCAATTCTCTTGAGCACTGCAAAGCCTCATTGAAAGATTCCATTGCTTTTGTATATTCTTTGTTATGTCTATAAATATTTGCAATATTATAGATTACACCCGCAGAATGCCTTTTGTCACCAAGCTCTACAAATTTTTCCAATGCCATTTCATAATATTCCATTGCATGGTCATAATATTCTAATTCCTTATTTAAATTTGCGATATTATTCCGAACAATTGCGATATTTTTATCCTGCCCCAGACTATCTGCGAGAGATAAGGCTCTAATGCTATAACTAATAGCATCTTCGTAACGTGATTGTGCTTTCATAATATTTGCCAAACCTATATATATTGGAATCAAATATTTATGTTTTGAATGATATTTTTTCGCAATTATTTCAGCAATTTCCAAGAGCTCCATTGAATTGTCAAATTTACCTAACTTTATATATAATGCAGCAATATTTATATAATTTGTAATAAGATCTTGCTCTTTTCCAATTTTTTTTTTCAAATCGAAAGATATATTATAGCATTCCAGAGCTTTATCAAATTTCGAAAATTTTTTATAGGCAATTCCAAGATTATTATACATTTTGGCGGTTTCTTTTTTGTCAGCCATTCCTTTAAATATTTCTAAAGCCAAAATATCGAATTTAATTGCTTTCTGATAATCACAAAGTTCTACGTATGTGAGCCCCATGTTTTTATATATATGACCTTTAATTGATGAATTTTCATCGAATTCTTTTACAATTGATAATGCTAAATTTTCGCATTCGAGACACTTTTGCGGATCTTCATTTCTAAGATTTCTGAAAAAAGTTGTCATGTGGACAATTCCATCATCTCCTGATTCAGAGCTTAATATTTTTTTCAGACTATCCATTTCGGGACCTGCAAAAGCAAAGTCATTAAAAAATATGACAAATAAAATAATCAAATAACGATAACAATTTTTCAACTAAATATTCCTTCCTGCGATTCTCCTAATTTTGATAATAAATAAATTCGAGCATAAAATCAGTCAAGAAATTCATAGATTTTTTCTTCTCAAGATGGATTCTGTATTGAGAATTCCTTTATTGGAGTTGTAAAAAATACTTTTTGTTTACCGTTTAGTTCAATCAAATCCGCATACTGCCTAAATATATTTTTTATAAATTTGACAAGGATAATGGGGTTTGCGATTAACAATCGCAATTAAATATATTTTTTAGGAGACCCATGGAACAAAAAGTTAGAAGGACTCGGCTCTATATGCCGGGCAATAATCCAAATTTATTACAAAATTTAGCCACCTTTAATGCAGACACGATTATCCTTGATCTTGAGGACGCCGTAGCCCCCAAAGAAAAAGTATCCGCAAGATTTTTGATTAAACATGCTTTGATAAATATGAAATTCAATGCAGAAAAAGGAGTACGGATAAATCCCCTATCAACCGATTTCGGTAGAAAAGATGCTGAAATGGCAATCAATGCCGGAGCAGAGATAATATTTCTTCCAAAGGCAGAATTCCCCTCCGAAATAGTTGAATTGGAAAAAATCATCGGTAATAATAATGTCCTGATCTCCCCAATAATTGAAACTGCGCGTGGTGTTTTAAATGCTGATCAGATTTGCAAAGCAGGTAAAAAAGTAGTAATGATTTGCTTTGGTGCTGAAGATTTCACTAGAGATATTGGGGCAGAACGCACAAAAATCGGCAATGAAATATTTTGGGCTCGCTCAATGATTGTATTAGCTGCAAAAGCAAATGGAATACAAGCCAGCGATACTGTGTTTTCTGATGTGGAAGATATGAAATCACTTGAACAGGAAACCAAACTGATCAAATCCCTTGGTTTTGATGGCAAAGGTGTAATTCATCCCAGTCAAATTAAGGTTGTAAACAATGTTTTCAAACCAACGGAAGCAGAAATTGAACATGCCAAAAAAGTAATTGCTGCACTTGAAGAAGCCGAAAAGCTAGGAAGAGGAACTGCTTCACTTGGCAGAAAGATGATTGACAAACCGGTAGCAGACAGGGCTCGACGAATTTTGCAGCTTCAGAAAAAAATGTAACTAAATGGTGCC
>JAYEKN010000012.1 GCA_034661015.1 Candidatus Cloacimonadota bacterium | reverse complement strand
AAGTAACATTACGGCAAAAAGGATAACCACCTGGGAGCAGATATGATTAAAATCTTATTTTTTTGATTTGTAACTATTCTTCCGACATGTTGTTTATTTACCAACTGAATAGCAGGTACATCGAGCTTATTCTGAAATTTAATCAAGCTGTTCGAGACATTTTCATCTGATAGCTTACATTCAATCAGTAGCATAGGATGATGATTTTTACAAATAAGAAAATCAACTTCTTCTTTTTCTCTATTGCGAATATAATGCAGGGAAAAATCTCCCAATCCCAAATCGTTCCAATTTAAAATTGCCCTGTATAGCTCTAAGGCAATCATATTCTCAAAACGGATACCTCTATCATCTATTTGCGCATAGTCAAAAAGATAAACCTTCTTTTCCTTTTTAATTGCCCGGGGAATTTTATGTGTCCATGGTGATATTCGAAATATCAAATAATGGATTTCAAATACTTCAAGCCAAGTTTTTATACTATCCACGGATACCTGGACATCTGTATTTAATGAACTTAAAGAAAGGGGATTGCCTACTTTTAGCGGTAAAAGAGAATACAATATTTCCAGGGAATTAAACTTTTTAATTTGTGTTAAATCTCGAACATCCTCCCTGATTAACTGATGCTGATAATTATTTGACCACAACCGGTAGAAATCCTTTTTCCCTTTCAAAAAGGGTTCAGGAAACCCACTAAGTTCAAAAAGATCATCCCATAAACCATAGTTCGATTGATTATCCTCCTGGAAACGAAAAGGATGATTAATGAAATAAGGTACCGAGTATTGGTGGTTCGTCAATTCTGAATAAGTAAAAGGTAGTAGGCGGAATTTCATATATCTGCCGGCCAGGGAATCTCCACCTTTTTGATACAAATCTAATCTACCGCTGCCGGTAACAAGAATCTTGTATTCCTTAGCAAATCTGTCATAAACTCCTTTGAGATAATTTTTCCAATTACTGTATTTATGAATTTCGTCAAAAATAACCAAGGGGATTGATTCATCCATCCGGTCGACTTTCTCAAAAAAGTAAGGATCCTGGATCAATTCTCTCTTGCTGGGAATATCATCCCAATTAAAGTAAACTTGGCTGCTAAAATCCCTGGCAACCATCTTTGCCAGGGTCGTTTTTCCACTTTGCCTGGGACCGGATAAAAATACCATATTTTTATAAGATGATAACTTTTGCCATATTTTCAGATAAATTTTTCTCTCTTTCATGGTAACTATAATACTACTCAATTCGAAAAAAGTCAAGACTATTTTGGGTAAGACTCGAA
>JAYEKN010000011.1 GCA_034661015.1 Candidatus Cloacimonadota bacterium | reverse complement strand
TAAATATTGCTGAAAATAGTACTAATATTATTATTACTGCAAATTTTTTAATCATAATTTTTTCCTTTTTAATTTTATTAACCTATTAAAAATTTCCTTCGCACTCCGGTTGAGAGCGAAAAGTATTTTTTAAAAAAGAAATTTCAATTAGCATTATCAAATCTGCCAACTTCATTTCCCATAACAATCTTCTGCATTAAGGTCTCTTCTGTTACAATAAGAAAAACAGAAAAGACATTATCAAAATGAATTTGTTCTTCCCGAGTTTGGTTAATGAAAATTTATAATAAAAAAGATAAAATCGTAACTTACGGTATATTAGTAAGTTGGGGGGGGTATAGTATTTGGGAAAGGGGGAGACTTTGCGAAGGAGCGAGGGAAAAAATTGAGATTAAAATTCCTTACAAATTTTCTAAGATCAAAAAATCTTATTATTCTCACTATTTTCTCCTTCTAAATTGAAAAGATGTTTTGTGTTATAAATTTTGTTTTTCACAATTATGTCAAATATTTCGGATGTAAACTATTTTACTAATAGCATTTTCTTTACCATTGTTTTCTCAGTTAGCAACCTTATAGAAATAAAATTTTTGAGCAATTTGCTTTCCCTGCTCATTATTCCCGTCCCAGATAGCAGAATATCCGTAATGCGATTCCATGGTTGTTACATTAACACGGTTGATGCACTCTAAAAATTTCATTTTTATAAAATTCTATCCTCCACATTTGTTTGTCAAATTAGGATCCATCCATAAAATCCAAAAATTTGATAAAATGGTTTAGAAAAGATATTCAGATCACTAACAATTTTTTTAAAGTTTCGTTAATATCGAATTTTTTATCAAAAATAGGGAAAACTTGACAGAAAAATCAGCTAATTGGAAACACAGAGATTATAAATATTTAGAAAATTAAGTGATAATTTTCTTTAATAATCAAAAAATATTTCGGAGGAAATATGGAAATTACCGGTGTAGAAATAATTAGAGCTGCGGCTCTTCTTGGTGCTGGAATATGTATGGGTTTTGGCGCAATCGGACCTGGAATCGGTGAAGGATTTGCTGCAGGAAAAGCATGTGAAGGCATTGCTCGCTCTCCGGAGAATGCAGGACTTCTTACCAGAACTATGCTTGTTGGTCAGGCTGTTTCCGAATCAACAGGAATCTATTCGCTTGTAATCGCACTTCTTCTTATCTTTGCGGTATAATGCAAAACTACGTCTGGAGTTAAATTTATGGTCAGTATTGATTATACCCTGATTTTAGTAATCATAAATTTTGTTATCCTGCTGATTGTTCTCAAAAAGTTGCTCTACAAACCTCTTGCCAAATATCTCGCGGAAAGAGAAAAGCAAATCAAGGGAGACTTGGATGAATCTCGTCTGAAAAAGGAAGAATCCGAAGCAATCCTCGAAGAACAGAAGCAGCTCCTCAGGGAAGCAAAACAGGATGCAAAAGATACAAGAGAAAAAGCTATTAAAAACTCTAAACTCGCAGCCGAAGAAATGATGAAAGAAGCTCATAAACACAAAGCAGATATCGTGAATGATGCTCAAAAAGTGATTGAAAATGAAGTTGCATCCGCAAAGCAGGAACTAAAAGAAGAAGTTGGGCTGATGGTTGTGAACATGGCAGAGAAAATTCTTGGGAAAAAATTGGACAAAGAAAATGATGCTGAGCTCATCAAATCCATAGTTCGGTCACGTCCGAATATGCCTAACGAGGAGATTTAGTTTGGTAAAAAATATCATAGCAAGCAGATATTCCAAAGCTCTTATTCAATCATATTCTGAAAATGAGTATGAGAGTTTGGATATTGTCCTCGAAGAGTTATCAATATTTTTCGAAAAAAATGAAGACATCAAAGATTTCTTTATCTCTCCGGTCATCGAAAAAAAGGTCAAACTTGAAATACTTAATGAACTTTCCGCTCAATTCGAGTTCGACAAACGGTTGCATAATTTTTTTATGTTGATGATAACAAAGGATAGAATATTTTATTTATCTGAAATTTTTGCTGAGGCTGTCAAAGTTCTTCATAACAAATTGAGGATATATGATTTTCATCTTGTTACAGCTCGCAAAATTGATTCAGAAATCCAACAGGAGATAGTCAGATATTTAAATCAGAGTATTGATGGTGAGATAAAGTTCAATCACAGAATTGACGGTTCTCTGCAAGGTGGTTTTCTCGTTTATAACGATCAACTTGCGTTTGATGCATCCATAAAAAATAATTTTAACCTGTTTCTAAAAAGTTTATAGTTTAATGTCAAAATTTTCTATCCGGTGCTCTAATCGAACCTTAAACACTCAGAAGCACACCAAATTATTATTTTATAGATAAACCGGAAGTGGGAAAAATTCAACATTCAAGTTTAGTGCTTTTTCGTGTATTTTACGGTCAACATTATTAAGAACTATTAGGAGAAGTATGAAAATACAACCTGATGAAATAAGTAGTATTTTAAGAGATAAAATCAAGAAATTTGAATACAAGGTCGAAGTAGATGAGGTGGGGCGAGTGATCGAGGTCGGTGATGGAATTGCCCGTATTTATGGGCTTAATAACATCATGGCAAATGAACTAATTCTCTTCCCTAATGATATTTATGGTGTTGCCTTTAATCTCGAAGAGGATAATGTCGGTTGCATTATTCTTGGTGAAGGAAATCGGATCAAAGAAGGTGATATTGTAAAAAGAACCGAAAAGATCATTCAAATCCCGGTTGGTAATGAAATGCTTGGTAGGATTGTGAGTCCGCTCGGTATTGTCCTAGATGATGGTGGAGAAATTAAAACTGAAAAAAACATGCCGATTGAACGAAAAGCCCTTGGGGTAATTCAAAGACAACCGGTGAAAGAACCTCTCCAAACCGGGCTGAAAGCCATTGACTCAATGATTCCGATTGGAAGGGGGCAAAGAGAATTAATCATCGGAGACAGAAAAACCGGTAAAACCGCTCTTGTTATTGACACAATTATCAATCAGAGAGATACCGATGTTTATTGCGTTTACGTTGCAATCGGTCAAAAAAAATCGAGTGTGGCAAAAGTGGTGGAAGCACTCCGCGAGAATGAAGCAATGGACTATACCGTGGTTGTTTCTGCAACTGCCTCGGATTCCGCTTCTTTGCAATATATTGCCCCTTACGCCGGTGCAACCATCGGTGAATTTTTTCGTGATCAAGGTAAACATGCTTTGGTAATTTATGATGATCTTTCCAAACATGCAGATGCCTACAGGCAGCTTTCGCTCCTGCTACGTCGTCCTCCCGGAAGAGAAGCCTTTCCGGGCGATGTTTTCTATTTACATTCACGTCTTCTGGAAAGAGCATCAAAACTCAACGATAAATTAGGTGGCGGCTCATTAACTGCTTTGCCGATCATCGAAACAAAGGAAAATGATATTTCCGCTTATATTCCTACAAATGTGATTTCGATTACAGACGGGCAAATTTATTTACAGTCAAATCTCTTTAATGCTGGTGTTCGTCCGGCAATTAATGCGGGACTTTCCGTTTCACGAGTGGGTGGAAATGCTCAGATTCGAGCTATGAAAGATGCCGGCGGAAAAATACGAATGGATTTGGCACAATTTCGTGAATTAGAAGCATTCGCAAAATTTGGAGCGGATCTGGATAAAGATACTCAAGACCAGTTGACGAGAGGTTACAGATATGTCGAGATACTCAAACAAGGGCAATATCAGCCTATTCCGGTTGAAAAGCAGATAGCGATTATATTTATGGCTACTAACGGCTTTCTCGATCAATTGCCTTTGAAAATTGTGCATGAAGTACAGTCCGACCTTTTTCATACTTTAGAAATCGAGTATAAAGAATTATCTGAAAAATTGCTTAAACCTGCCGGTATCACAGACGAAGTTAAAAAAGAACTAAAAGAATTGTGTAAAAAAGTCCAAATGAATTTTGAGCACGAATTACTTAAATCTGAAGAATAATTTTTTATGGCTAGTCTAAAAGATCTAAAAGAGCGAATTGATTCTATAAAAAGCACACGGCAAATTACCAGTGCAATGAAAATGGTAGCAGCTGCCAAACTTCAGAAAGCACAACAGAATATTCTCAATGCCCGTCCTTATGCAAATGACATAAATCGGATGCTCACGTCTTTAGTAACCCACAACTCTCAGGACAATAGCCCTTTTCTTAGACAAATTGATACTGATGATCCAAAAGCAATTTGCATTATCACCGTAACTTCTGACAAAGGACTTTGCGGAGCATTCAATTCAAATATTATCAGGAAAACCGAGGAACTTATTAGCAAGAACACAAATAAGAAAATTGATCTGATCTGCATCGGGAAAAAATCCTGGAAATATTTTGGCAAACATCGACCGAAACTCGTGAAACATAAGATTGTTGATCTATTTAACAAGGTAGAATTTTTTCATAGCCGCGATGTTATGAAGATGGTAGCTAAATCATTTGTTGATAAAGAATATGAGCAGGTATTGATAATTTACAATGAATTCAAATCAGCCATCCAACAGGATATAATTGTGGAGCAACTTTTGCCAATCCTGAGAATTGAAGAAAATAAGAATGATGATTTTGTTGCATCATATTTGATGGAGCAACAACCTGCCGAACTGATAGATGAACTGATTGAAAAAAATATTGATGTCCAAATCTGGAAAGTTCTTTTGGAATCATATTCTTCTGAGCAAGGTGCCAGAATGACGGCTATGGAAGCCGCCACGGATAATGCAGACGATATGATAAAAGAATTAACATTGATTTTCCACCATAAGCGGCAAGAGAACATAACTACGGAAATAATCGAAGTTTCTTCTGCCGTAGAAGCCCAGTAGAAATAGATTATAAATTTCATAAATGAATGCATTTCACAGAATAAAAGGATAAATTTTGGAGGAAATTTTGAATAAAGGAAAAATCGTACAAATTATTGGTCCGGTAGTTGACGTTGAATTCCCGGAAGATAAACTCCCACCAATTTATAATGCTCTCAAAATTAAAAGAGAGAATGAAATTGACCTTGTTTTGGAAGTGGAACAACATCTTGGCGAAAGTAGAGTTCGCACCGTCTCTATGGATTCTACGGACGGATTAAAACGCGGAAAGGAAGTTTTGGACACCGGAGGTCCAATCTCAATGCCGGTCGGAGAAGAAACTCTCGGTCGTCTTTTAAACGTTGTGGGTGATCCCATTGATGAAAAAGGCGAATTGAAAACCAAAAAACGCTATCCGATTCATAAAGAATCTCCCAAATTTTCAAATCTTGATATTCGGGATGAAGTTTATGAAACAGGTATCAAAGTTCTCGACCTGCTTTGCCCTTATTCAAAGGGTGGGAAGACAGGACTTTTCGGTGGAGCGGGAGTTGGTAAAACAGTTTTAATTATGGAACTTATTCGTAATATTGCCACAGAACACGGCGGTTATTCTGTTTTCTCCGGTGTTGGTGAACGGACTCGTGAGGGAAATGATCTAATGCTTGAGATGCAGCAATCCGGTGTGATGAAGAAAACCGCTATGGTGTTCGGACAAATGAACGAGCCACCCGGAGCACGTTTGCGCGTCGCATTATCCGGTTTGGCAGTGGCGGAATATTTTCGGGATGAAGCAAAGAAAGATGTCCTGCTTTTTATTGATAATATTTTCCGATTTTCGCAAGCAGGTTCGGAAGTTTCCGCTCTGCTTGGCAGAATGCCTTCTGCGGTTGGTTATCAACCTACTCTTTCTACGGAAATGGGTGAATTGCAGGAAAGAATTACTTCCACAAAAAACGGCTCCATTACTTCTGTTCAAGCGATTTATGTCCCCGCAGACGACCTTACTGATCCGGCTCCAGCCACCACCTTTACACATCTCGATGCTACAACTGTTCTTTCGCGTAAATTGGTTGATATCGGAATTTATCCGGCTGTTGATCCGCTGGAATCAAGCTCGAGAGTGCTTGATCCGGCAATAATCGGAACAGAACATTATTTTATTGCGAGACAGGTTCAACAGATTCTCCAAAAATACCGTGAGTTGCAAGACATTATCGCGATTTTGGGGATGGAAGAACTTTCCGAAGAGGATAAATTGACGGTCAACCGAGCAAGGAGAATTCAAAAATTTCTCTCCCAACCTTTCTTTGTTGCAGAAGAATTCACAAATACGCCCGGAAAATATGTCAAACTCGAAGAGACAATCCAAGGTTTCAAAGAAATCGTAGAAGGAAAACATGATGATGTTCCTGAACGGGCTTTTTATATGGTTGGAACCATTGACGAAGTTTTGGAGAATGCCAGAAAAATGAGAAACAAAGATGAGAGAAAATAGTATTCACATAAAAATTTCTACGCCCACAGGTATTTTTCTCGAAGATGATGTTGAGGAATTGGTAGTTCCCGGACAAGAGGGATATTTCGGTGTTCAGACGGATCACACTCCTTTTATTTCTTCTCTAATGCCCGGTAAATTATCAACATTTTCCGATGATTCGGAAAGAGACTTTGCAATTCATAATGGCTTTGTTGTATTAAGAAATAATAATGTGAATATTTTGACCGAGACAATAGAAAGACCGGAAGATATTGATAAATCTCGAGCGGAAAGTGCGCGAGAAAGAGCAAAAAAACGGCTCCGCGAAAAAGAACAAGAAACTGATTTACGCCGAGCCGAAGCAGCTTTGCGACGCTCCCTTTCCCGTTTGGAAATAGCATTGGATTAATTTATAAATAGTGTCCATCCGTAAACTTGCATTTTTGCAATGATTCTCAGAATGTGATTCGACGCAGAAAAACACTGATTATGCTGATAAACCCCTGTTGAATATAAAATACAAAGTATTCAACGGGGCAGGCGCTGATATTACACTTTTTACAAAAAATTTTTATCTTGCGAAAATCCACTTTTTCAGTGTTCATCTGCGTCGAATCCCTACTTTACGGACAGACCCTAAATAGAAAAATGTATTAAAGAGCTATATGAAAATATGGCTCTTTTTTATTTGTATCGGGTTTTTTGTAAATTTAGAGAAAAACGGGAGAAAGTGGGAAAACAATTTGTAA
>JAYEKN010000010.1 GCA_034661015.1 Candidatus Cloacimonadota bacterium | reverse complement strand
CATACAAAAAGATATTATTGCTGAACAGCAGAAAAATACCATAAATATTGAGCAGTCCATCAATTTTATAAACGATGGCTTAGTTGAATTGGGACTGGATGATTTCCATATAGAAAAACACTCGGATAATCTTTATAAAATAAAGAGAAGTGAACAGGATGCTGATATTTTTCATTCGCTAAGTGAGGGTGAAAAGATGATAATCAGCTTTCTTTACTTTGTTGAAATGTGTCGAGGCAAAAAAAGTGCAGATGATGTTGGTGGGAAAAAGATCATTGTCATTGATGATCCCATTTCCAGTTTATCCCATATTTTTATTTTCAATATTGGTCAATTGATTAAAAAAGAATTCCTGAATTCTGATTCCTACGAGCAAGTTTTTATTCTTACCCATAGCCTCTACTTTTTTTATGAATTAACTGACACTAATCACAAACGCAGAAAAGAGAATCAAAAATTATTCAGAATGACTAAAAACAGTGATGGTAGTCATATCTGTGATATGAAATATGAAGAAATTCAAAATGACTATCAATCTTACTGGCAGATAATAAAAGATGAAAAGCAACCATCTGCTCTGATTGCAAATTGTATGCGTAATATTATTGAGTATTTTTTCAATTTCATTGAAAAAAAAGACTTAAACAATGTTTTTCAAAAACCAGAATTACAGGACAATAAATTTCAATCATTTTGCCGATATGTAAATCGGGAGTTTCATTCTTTGGGGCAAAATATCTTCGATTATAAGGAATTTGATTACAATATCTTTAAAGAGGCTCTTGGATTAGTTTTTCAAGAAAGTGGCTATAAAGAACATTATGAGGAGATGATAAAATGATCAACTCCAACAATTCCGAAATCGTTCTCTACACAACCCCTGACGGCACAGTCAAAATTGACACTGTTTTTCAAGATGAAACCATCTGGCTAACCCAGAAAAAAATGGCAGAACTCTTTGATGTAAAACGCCCAGCCATCACAAAACACCTGAAAAACATCTTTGAAAGCGGAGAATTAGACGAAAAAGTGGTTGGTTCCATTTTGGAACATACCACTGCCCACGGCGCAATAGCGGGTAAAACCCAAACTAAAGCGGTTAAATATTACAATCTCGATGCCATTATTGCGGTGGGCTATCGAGTTAATTCCAAACGGGCGACCCAGTTTAGAATATGGGCAACCAATATCCTCAAAGAATATATCATCAAAGGCTTTGCCATGGATGATGATCGCTTGAAACAGGTCGATAAATGGGAATGGAAAGTTGAAAATGATTAAACAATTGAAAATG
>JAYEKN010000009.1 GCA_034661015.1 Candidatus Cloacimonadota bacterium | reverse complement strand
TTTTGAAGCATCCCCTCCTGTAAGTCTACAGCAATAACCATACCGGATTCCCCAACCATTTTAGCCATTTCAACTGAGAAAAATCCCGGACCACAACCTAAATCCAAAGCTGTCATCCCCTCTTTTACATAATTCCCTAATATTCTTTGTGGATTCTGCAATAATCTTCTAACCCTATTATCGAGTCCATCGGCTATTTCAACAGGGCATACGCGTTTGTTTTTATCAACCATCATATTTAACTCCTTGTTATTAATTATATGTTATTTAAAAATTCTTTCTGCCAAACATGGTCTGATAGCGTTTCGGGTGTATACGATGTTTTCACCGGAAGCGTAGCGCAGGTGAAAATGTGGCGAAGCCCGGAGCGACCAACGGGAGAGGAGCGTATACACGCTGTTGTGCGATGGAGTGAGCCATTACTTTTCAGCAATGACCAGCATCTCAAAATCTTCCGTTGTAAGTTTATCATTTCTTGAAAAGGCTCCGAGTTTTGCTCCATAAATATCAATCTTTTTAAATTCGAGTGATTTTAATAACCACGTAATTTCAGAAGGCACATAATATCTTTCATTACATTCCAATTCTTTCTTATTTCCAAAATCATCTTCTACTGTTGTAATATTGAAATCTCGAAAAGTCATTAAATCAAAAGTATTCTTACTATAGGTTGCATCTCCCCCTTCTGTTGTTGATGCACAAAATTCCTCAACTGAATGAAACAACGGAAATAATCCATTAAGTGTTGTAAAAATCAGCTTGCCGGCAGCCTTTAAAGAATTGGTTGCATTTCGGAGGATTTCATAATTCATTTCATCTGTTTCCATTAATGGAAACGCTCCTTCGCAGAGCATTATTGCTAAATCGTATTCATTCTTAAAAGTCAATTTCCTTGCATCATGTTTCTGAAAATCAGTTATCAGGTTTTGCGCTTTTGCTTTTTCTTTTGCTCGCGCCAGTTGTGATTCTGAAAAATCAATTCCTGTAACCTTGTAACCCCTTTTTGCTAATTCAATCGAATGCCTACCGGTACCACATCCGATATCAATTATTTTTTGTGACTTATTAAAATTAATTTCTTTTTCAATGAAATCACACTCGCCAATTGTGCCCTGTGTAAAGTTTTCAGTGTCATACTTTTCACCATAGTTCTCAAATAAGGATTCATACCATTGTTTCATATTGATTTCTCCTTATCTTGGCTCGCTCTTTCGTACAACTTCATCATATCCGGCATCAGCGCCGCATATCCATACAGATCGACAGGATATCCGAAACTTACTTCGTACATACC
>JAYEKN010000008.1:3660-7092 GCA_034661015.1 Candidatus Cloacimonadota bacterium | reverse complement strand
TGTCGCACCTCTGGTGCTATTGCACTTTTGTTACTTTTTACATAAGGCTGACGCCTTATGCTACAAATATTTCGCACCTCCGGTGCTATTCCCACCAGAGAATGCTTCAGCATTCTTTTTTCGATTCAGCGTGGGGGTTTACCCCCTCGCAACTCGCAAATCTCGACTCTCGGGATGTTTCATCTTTGCGAAAGTGAAAACTTTGGGAATAAAAAGATTTTCCCAAAGTTTTTTTAACTTTCGCAAAGATGGGTGTTCGAATTCGGCTTCAAATATGACGCTCCTCCGAAGTTAAACAAGTAAAAAATTGCAATAAGCACCAGCAGTGCGAAATCTTTGTAGCCGCTGGTGTTAACCATCGGATAGCGGGAAAAAACAAATCAAAGCACCGTAGGTGCGACTTCTTATAAATTTGAGGAATGTTCTTAAAAACCTTGACGAAAATTCTTTTCCCACAACAAAGCTATTGCCAAATAATAAAATCATTGAAAATAGTATCCGAAAGGAATGTGAAAATGCGAAAATATAAAATGGATTATTATGTAACTCAAATTTTGGAGGTGTATTATTAAATTGATAAAATTAATCTTAGGATTGTCATTACTGCTTTTTCTGTCATGTGATCATAATGTAACCGATTCTTCCGAAACAGGAGAAATACCTTTATCATTTTCCCTACAACCGGCATATGATCAAGGTTTTAATGTAACGCAGGTAAGAGTAACCGTTACAAAGGATGATTTCATTACCAGTTTGTATCTGACAATCGAAGACTCAACTGCATCCGGTACTATAACCAATCTGGAACCGGGTATTTATCAAATTACAGTGGAAGTTTATGATGGGGATGATTTGATTGCTATCGGTTCAGGTTCTGCAGAAGTGATAGCCGGCGAAACTACGAGTGTTGAGATCGTGTTGGTTTTTGTACCTCTCACGGGAAACCTGGAAATATATGTAAATTGGGGAAACCTGTTGCCCGAGTTACCGCAGCGGATTTTATTTATCGGCAATAGTATTACATATTTTAATGGCGGGGTTGATCTTCATACAATGAATTTAGCAAATTCAATTGATTCCACTCTTGACGTTTTTTGTGATAATGTTACTTGGGGAGGATGGACGTTGGAACAACATTATAGTAATGCCTTAACGATTCAAACCATAGAAGAAGGAAACTGGGATATGGTGGTATTGCAGGAAATGACTTCAAGACCTGTGGATGATCCCGAATTGTTTTATCAATATGCCATTTTGCTTGATTCTGTTATCACGAATGCTGGAGCAGAAACCGCATTCTTCTTCAGTTGGCCCTTTCGAGGTGTTTTTGATGAGATGATTGAATATCAAGCTGCTGCTTACAATTATATTGGGGAACTACTCGATGCGCCTGTTATCCCTGTAGCTCGAGCTTGGCAAAAATCCAGAGAGGAGAATCCGGGATTGGAATTATTTATGCAGGATGGCAATCATCCGAACGTGTTTGGAACATATCTCACCTGTTGCACCTTTTATTGCTTTTTCTGGTATGATAATCCCTACGGAGCAACTTATGTGAACGATCCTTCTATTACCGAAAGTGATAGATTATTTCTGCAAAATATCGCTTGGGAAACCTATGAGATATATTCACCATAATTCCCAAAATATTGAATACTATGAAAGAAAATAAACCGAAAGTATTAATCGTTGATGACGATGAAAAAGTCCGAGATTCAATCCAACGATCTCTCCGGCGTGAAAAATATATATTATATTTTGCTGAAAACGGATTGCAGGGACTTCAACTCATTGAAAAAATTGAACCTACTGCAATAATTCTTGATCTAAAAATGCCGATCATGAACGGCATTGAATTTTTGGATAAAATTGATCCTCAAATTTCCGATCCGTATTCAATTATGGTTGTATCGGGTAATGTATCGGATTACACTATTAAGAAATGCTATCAAAAAGGGATAAGATTTTTTCTACCTAAACCGGTGAATATTTATAAACTGAGAGGTTTGTTAAAAAGCCTGATCTCACTGGAAATTTATAAAAAGAAACTTAAAAACGAGATAAGTACCAGAAAAGAGATTGAGAAGGAATTGCAAAATAAAATTAGTGAATTAAAAGGGGCAACGGACAAAATTCAAACTATGGAAGGGCTCTTGCCGATGTGTTCATTTTGTCATAGAATAAGAATTGATGATGAAAAGTGGGTAAAAATAGATACTTATGTAGAAACGCATTCAAAAGCGGATATTTCTCATGGTGTTTGTCCGGAGTGTATGCAAAAATATTATCCTGAAATTTACTATAAAAACAAGAAAAGGAAATAGAAAAAGCATCTCGGTTTTTTTGGGGGGAGATAAGGGAATGTGCAAATTCAAACTAAAAAATGTTTGACATTAATTCAACATTTTTCTCGCTCGCTCCAGATCCTCCGGTGTATCAATCCCAAAAGAAAAATAATCCGTTTTAACAACTCGAATTTTAATTCCATTTTCCAGAAGACGCAATTGTTCCAATTTTTCGCTTTTTTCCAAATAAGATTGTGGAAGTGTGGCAAATTGCATCAAAGCATCTTTTCGGAAAGCATAAACACCAATGTGTCCCCAATGCTGAATATTTTCTTGATTGCGATTATATGGAATTGGATATCGTGAAAAATAAATTGCAAAATCGTTTTTATCGAAAACAACCTTCACCTGATTTGGATTTTCAATATCATCTTTTGCATTGAGGGGATGAATTAGGGTTGCGACAGAAGTCTCTTGTTTTTGAAAGGCAGTAATCAATTCCTCTAATGGATTTTTTGTGATAAAAATTTCATCCGCCTGAATATTTATGAAAATTTCAGCATCAATTTTTTCGGCAACTTCTGCGATTCTATCAGTTCCCGAGTAGTGGGGTTGGGTTGAAAAAAAAACCTCGCCACCAAAATTTTTAACCTCTTTTGAAATACGCTCATCATCCGTAACAACGATAATTTTATGAAAAAGTTCCATTTCAGCCACTGATTCGTAAATTTTCTGAATTAGAGATCTATTACCAATTTTTTTTAAAGGTTTTCCAGGTAAACGGGTCGAAGCAAATCTCGCCGGGATTATTACGATTATCTTATTCATTTTTTTCGGTTGTTGTATAATTCGTGTCTGTCCGTAAAGTATAGATTCGACACAGATCAACACTGAAAAAAATGATTTACGCAAGATAAAAATTTAATTATAAAAAGTGTAGTATCAGTGTTTATCAGCATAATCAGTGTTTATCTGCGTCGAATCACCTGCGGAGAATTATTGCAAAAATGCGAGTTTACGGATAGACTCTAATTGATTTAATTTCTAATTTCCTTTAATTTTTCAACAAGTTTTTCAGCCATTTCTTCAGGTTCACCTATGATGATTTCATTATTCTTTTCGATTGTTGGGGTAAATATTTTTTCAA
>JAYEKN010000008.1:0-3560 GCA_034661015.1 Candidatus Cloacimonadota bacterium | reverse complement strand
GATAGACTCTAATTGATTTAATTTCTAATTTCCTTTAATTTTTCAACAAGTTTTTCAGCCATTTCTTCAGGTTCACCTATGATGATTTCATTATTCTTTTCGATTGTTGGGGTAAATATTTTTTCAACAAAAGTCGGGGAGCCGTCCAAACCGATCATATCTTCGTCAAGGTGAAGGTCTTCAAATGAAAATGTTTTAATCTCGGCGCGTTTCGCTTTCATTTTTGTTCGCAACGAGGGAAGACGAGGTTCGTTAATATCTTTTACCACGGTGATGGCAACCGGAAGTTTTGTCTTGATTACATCATATCCGTCTTCCATCATCCGCTGAACAGTAATTTTTCCGTCAGCAATCTCTTCAATCTTTTTCACGAAAGCGATTTGAGGGATTTTCAGGTGAGTAGCCACACCCGGACCGACCTGAGCCGTATCGCCGTCAATGGCTTGTTTGCCGAAAAGAATTATATCATAACCGCCAATCTTATCAATGGCTGCTGCCAGGGTATAACTTGTGGCAAGCGTATCCGCACCGGCAAATTTTCTATCGGTGATTAAAATTGATTCATCCACTCCGAGTGCAAGAGCTTCTCGCAAAGCAGATTCTACTTGAGGAGGTCCCATGCTGATGACTGTAACTGTGCCACCATGCTTTTCGCGAATTTGCAAACCTTCTTCGATTGCATACATATCAAATGGGTTGATGATGCTCGCAACACCCTCACGAATAATTGTGTTTGTGTCGTTATTTATTTTTATATCCGTTGTATCCGGAACTTGTTTTATGCAAACGATAATATCCATGTATTTTCTCCTGTGTTTTTACATTTCACATTTTCCTTTTTTCTCCGAGTTCTCGGTGTTCTTTGCCTGTTTTGTGGAATGCTCCTTTTGTTATATTCTGTCATTGTGAATTTTTTTTCTAAAGAAAGTTAACTAAGGCAAGAAAAATTGCGGATTCATTGCCCTTCCCTGCAGACGAACTTCAAAATGAAGGTGAGATCCTGTCGAATTACCCGTGCTTCCAACTTGTGCAATAGTTTGTCCTTTTGTGATCTTCTCCCCTTTATTTGCGATGTTTTTTTTGTTATGTGCATAAACCGTCATCAGTCCGTTATCGTGTTTTAAAATAAGCACATTGCCGTATCCTCTTTGCCAATCAGAATAGGCAACCTCTCCGTCCAAAACAGATTTTATTGGAGTCCCGTTAGAAGCGGCTATATCCAATCCGTTATGTGGTTTTCCATCTTGTAATCCAAATGGTGAAGTAATTATCCCTTTGCAAGGCCAGATCAAACCATATTTCTTAAATTCGTTTTTGGATAATTTTTTAGGCTTTTTCAAATATTTTTCAGTTGAATTTTTTTGAGGATTTAAGTATAATTTCTGTCCGGTAAAAATTGTATTTGAGGCCAAATTATTGTAATCCTTAAGTTCATAAACCGACAGCTTATTCTGTTGAGCAACACCGAAAAGCGTTTCCCCCTTTTTTACAATGTGATATTTTGTATCTTGTGTAATTTTTGTTTTTGGGGATTCTGTGGATTTTTCTATTACTTTTTTTGGGGTTTGGGAATAAGTTTCAGATCCGAGTTTTAGCAAAATTTTATCCCCGGGTATAATTGTATATGAACTAAGGTGGTTATAATTCATCAAATCAATAATCGTAAGTCCATACATTTTTGAAATCCGGTATAATGTTTCACCTTTGTGAACTAAATGAAAACCGCATTTCGGTATAGCCCGAATTGTAACGTAAAATTCAGCAGTAGATTCTCGGTCCTGCAAATATATTTTTTGTCCGATAAGAATTTTATTTGAATCAAGATGATTAATTCTTTTCAGATCTTCCACGGTTGTCTTGTGCTTTTTGCTGATAGAATAAAGAGTTTCATCCTTACGAACAATGTGATATTCGAGTGATTCGGTAATATATTTCGGATTATGGGAAAATCCGAGTAGTAGTGGGAGGCAAAAAAGCAATAGAAGATATTTAGAAAGAGATATTGAACGCTTCATAATTAAAAGCATCTAACAATTCCTCAATATCAATAGAATTAACACGTGAAGATGGTGGACCAATTCGTATTTTTTTTAAAAAATTTTCAATATCAGATGATTTTGCTTGAGCAACTATTTCCACATTACCATTATATAAATTTTTTACATAGCCGTTTATTCCATACATTCGTGCTATAGTTGTTGTGTAAGCACGAAAAGAAACCCCTTGCACCCGTCCATGTACAATAAATTTTAAAGATTTAATTTCTTCTTCCATGTCCTTCTCCATTAATAGATGAAAGAAACAATGTCCCTCAACCAGTTATTTAGAAGTAAGATAGAAATAACAAAATCTATAAGATGATTTTGCTGAACTCAAATAAAAAAGTGATTAAAAATTTTCCAATAGATTTTGCTCGGATTCGACTTCTCTCAATTTATTGATTTCAACGCTTGAATAATAAATTTTCAGAGATATTTTGGCATTATCCCCAAGAAGGAATAATTGTATTTCTGTTTCAGGAGTTGACCAATCCGAAATGTAATTTAGATTTATAACAAGATCACCTTCGCCAACATTCACTTTGTTAGTTTGTTTATTCGAATTCCCATATTTTTGAGTTAAAATGTCTTTCAACTTTTTAAAATCTCGAATGTAAAAATTTCTGTCAATGTGTGGATTTTCAAACAAGTATGTAGCATCTATAAGCTGTTCCTTATAGAATTTATATTCAATCGTACAATCCATCTCTGCAATAATATCTTGATAAGAAAGTGAACTGTCACTTTCATCAAGTAATTTTGCAATTTCGGAATTTTTTACTTCCATCATACTCATACCCCAGTTTAAATTCCGAAAATCTGCAGCATGAACAATATTAACAAAAAGTAAGACAAACAAGCTGCCAAACAACAAACGCTTCATCCATATTTTCATTTTTAACTCCCGTTGTTATTAATAATTTTTGATTATATCGATTAAAAAATCGATAGGGCTTTTATAGAATTTTGTTTTTCAAAAATCGTTATTGTGTCAAGTTTCATAAATATTTCATTCAAAAAATATCTCTTTATTGACAAATAAGCAACTAAAATTAGTTTTTAGATTATAAATGATTGATTAGATTTTTGAAATATTACATATGGGGGTGACATGGTTTCGACAGGGATTTAGGAGCCAAATAAGCATACCGGTGAGATCACCTTATTCCGAAAATTATGGTGGTACTTAAATTGAAACGCAGATGAAAATCTTGCATTAGCTGCTTAAACAAGCAGCTCATTTGTATTGATGTTGCCATTTGCATCTTTACAAATGCCGAATTAAATGGCTTTGATCTTGTGATGTCTATAAACGAGATTGAGCACTTATAGGCTGGTTCGATGTGATCTTGTTGTTTGGAAAACGCCGAATAAGACAAACTCAAATAACTAAGTATGTAGAAATTTTGGTAGCCGGATTTTTGGACGCGGGTTCGATTCCCGCCACCTCCACCAGTCTTCGTTTTGAGCGAAGCGAAAATCGAAGACTGCAACGGCGTAGTTCGATAGAACGAAGCCGTG
>JAYEKN010000007.1 GCA_034661015.1 Candidatus Cloacimonadota bacterium | reverse complement strand
CTTTTTTAGCACCTTGCGGATGGTTGTTTTCCAAACCTCCGCAATGGTGGTCGTTTACACATTTCAACCATTGCGGAGGTTTCCAACCATCCGCAAGGTTTCGGAGTTTACGGATAGACTCTAATTATCCCAACCCATATTCTTAAGCTAGCATAATTATCGGACTTGACAAGAAAAACGATATCTCAAAAAGAGTCTGAAAAAATTTCGGAGAAAAAAATGGCTGAAAAAATAATTTACGGAAACGTAAGTAGCAAAGAAGCGATGGAATTGGAGCAAAATTATGGCGCTCATAACTACCATCCATTACCAATAGTAATAGCAAAAGGAGAAGGTCCTTTTGTTTGGGACCCGGAAGGAAATAAATACTTCGATTTTCTTTCTGCATATTCTGCCATTAATCAAGGACACTGTCATCACAAAATTATTAATGCCCTTATCGAACAGGCAAAAGAACTCACACTTACTTCCCGTGCATTTTATAATAATAAATTGGGTGAATATGAAAAATTCATAACCGAATATTTTGGTTTTGAAATGGTTCTGCCGATGAACACAGGCGCCGAAGCCGTTGAAACAGCCTTGAAATTAGCCAGAAAATGGGGATATGAGAAAAAAGGAATTCCTGAAAATAAAGCAAAATTAGTGTTTTGTGAAAATAATTTTCACGGTCGCACAATTGCAATAATCTCCGCTTCCACCGATCCGACTGCAAACAAGAATTTTGGCCCCTATTTGCCCGGAATAGAAATTATTCCGTATAATGACTTATCTGCTTTGGAAAAAATACTTGATGAACAAGGTGATGAAATCGCTGGTTTTGTGGTTGAACCAATTCAGGGTGAAGCAGGCGTAAACGTACCGGATGAAGGTTATCTCAAAAAATGTTTTGACCTTTGCAAAAAACATAATGTCCTTTTTGTAGCAGACGAAGTTCAAACCGGTATTGCCAGAACCGGTAAACTTCTTGCTTGTGATTGGGAAGAAGTTCACCCGGATATTCTTATTCTCGGTAAAGCCATTTCCGGTGGAGTGCTTCCTGTTTCTGCTGTGCTTTCCAGCAAAGAGATTATGCTTGTTATCCAACCCGGTGAACATGGTTCTACTTTTGGTGGATTCCCCCTTGCTTGTGTTGTGGCAAAAGCAGCACTTGAAGTTGTTCGTGATGAAAAACTCGCAGAACGTGCCGAAGAATTGGGGCAGATTTTCCGAAAAGAATTACGAAATATTGATTCTCCTTTTATTGAACTTGTACGGGGTAAAGGTTTGCTTAATGCGGCAATTATAAAACCAATAAAAGGCTGGAATGCTTGGGAAATTTGTAAAAAATTCAAAGCAAATGGACTGCTGGCAAAACAAACTCACGATCACATAATCCGCTTTGCTCCTCCACTTACAATTACAGAAGAGCAGCTGCGGGATGCTTTACTCATCATAAAAAAAGTGTTCAAAGAATTACAAGACCAAATATCATAAATGCCATGAATATCGGAATAAGACGAGAAGACAAAAGCAAATGGGAAGCCAGAGTTCCGCTGATACCGGCTCATGTGAAATTGCTGAAAGAAAAATATGGTATTCAAACTTATGTGCAACCATCCAAAATTCGAATATTTTCTGATGCGGAATATGAAGCATTCGGCGCTATTTTGCAGGAAGACCTTTCCCAATGCGATTTTGTCTTTGGTGTGAAAGAGATGCCTTTGGTTTTTTTTACTCCAAAAAGCAGTTACATGTTTTTCTCTCATGTCATAAAAGGGCAGGATTACAACATGCCAATGCTACAGAAATTGCTGGATTTGAAATGCAATCTTATGGATTACGAAAGAATTGTGGATGAGCAAGATCGGCGTTTGATATTTTTCGGCAGATTTGCAGGAATTGCCGGAATGATAGATACTCTTTGGGCTTACGGTGAAAAATTGAAATGCGAGGGAATTGAGAATCATTTTTCTCAAATAAAAAAAGCATATCAATATGAAAGCGTTGAACATTGCAAAGAAGAGATGCTCAAAATCGGTCATCTCATTTCCGAAGAAGGATTTTCTGAAGATTTAGGTCCCCTCGTTTGCGGTATTTCCGGTTACGGGCATGTCTCCCTCGGTGCTCAAGAAATCCTGAAATGCTTTCCCTATATTGAGATCGAACCGGAGCAATTAATCCATCTGAAAAAAGATGGCGTTTACTCGTTAAAGCATTTGTATGTCGTAGTTTTTGACGAAGAAGATATGGCAACACCGGTTGATATAAAAAATAAATTTGCTTTGAAGGATTATTATGATAATCCCGAAAAATATGAATCTCAATTCGCCCAATATCTTCCTCATCTTTCAATGCTGGTAAATTCTATTTACTGGACTCCTGCATATCCTCGTCTGGTAACAAAATCCAATCTGCTGAAGATGTTCCAAAAGAATCCTTCGCAGAAACTAAAAGCTATTGGTGATATTACTTGCGACCACGATGGTTCGATAGAAATGACTTCCCGAATAACCGAACCGGACAAGCCCGGTTATTTATATGATCCATTTGAGCAAACTGAAACAGCGGATTTCAGCCAAAATGGTGTTGTTATCATTGCCAGAGATAATCTCCCATGCGAAATTCCTCTTGATTCTTCTGTGGCATTTAGCCATGTTTTGATTGAATTTATCAGGCAATTGAGAGAAGCATTTCAAAACAATAAATTAATACCAGAATTACTTCCTGACCCACTAAAAAAGGCATTAATTGTATTTAACGGACAACTTACAGAAAATTATCAATATCTAAAAAAATTCTTATAAAATTTGGCATAAAATATCCGTTTGACTTATGAAACGCATTTATTGTTTTCAATGGGATGATATTTTTCTGTGAATATAAATTAATAAAGGAGTAAAACGTGAAAAGAATATTAGTTCTTGGTGCAGGCTTGGTTTCCAAACCTCACGTGGAATACCTACTGAAACAACCTGAATTTCAGGTTACACTTGCCGATATGGAAGTAAAAAAAGCAGAACAGATAATCAACAATCACCCTAATGGTAAAGCGATCTCTCTAAATGTAAACGACGATGATACTCTAAATAAATTGGTAGCTGAGCATGATCTTTCCGTAAGTTTGCTCCCTTTTATTTTCCATCCCAAAATTGCGAGATTGTGCATTAAACACAAAAAAAATATGGTTACTGCTTCGTACATCAGTGATGAGATGCGAGAGCTTGATCAGGAAGTAAAGGATGCCGGAATTATTATCCTAAATGAAATTGGGGTTGACCCGGGCATTGACCACATGTCTGCTTTGCGCGTTATTAATCACGTGAAGGATAAGGGCGGCACAATCGCCAGTTTCAAATCTTATTGCGGTGGTTTGCCAGCTCCGGAAGCAAATACAAATCCGTGGGGTTACAAATTTTCATGGAGTCCGCGTGGTGTAATAATGGCTGGAAAAAATTCTGCTCGATATTTGGAAGATGGAAAAGTCATTGATATTCCAGGCAATAAACTTTTTGCTTACCACTGGAAAACGGATGTTCCTGATTTTGGCAAATTGGAAGCATATCCAAACCGAGACTCTGTTCCATACAAAGATATTTACGAAATTCAGGATACAAAAACAATGTTTCGAGGAACTCTACGCTACCCCGGTTGGTGCATCACAATGAAAAAAATCGTTGATATGGGATTGCTGGATGATGAAAAAGAATATGAGCTTAATGGAAAAACTTACGGTGAATTTATCAGTGAATTTATCCAAGCTGATGAAAAAAGCGATTTGAAAAAGAAATTGGCTGAACTTTGGAAACTTCCGGTAGATTCAGACACAGTGAATAGAATGGAATGGATCGGCTTACTCGGTGATGAAAAGATCGGTTTGGAAAAAGGAAGTGCTCTGGATGTGTTCTGTAAAATCCTTCTTGAAAAATTAAAATATGAACCGGCTGAGCGTGATATGCTGGTTATGCATCACGAATTTACCGCAGAATACGAAGATAAAAAGCAGAATATTACTTCCACAATGATTGATTTTGGAATTCCGAATGGGGATTCATCAATGTCCCGAACAGTTGGACTTCCGGCTGCCATCGCTGTAAGGATGATCCTGAACGGTGTGATCAAAGAAACCGGTGTTCATATCCCCTCCAAACCGGAAATCTATGAACCGATTCTAAACGAGCTGGAAGAAATGAATATTACATTCAAAGAGCGATTTGGAAAAATTGAGTAATTCAAACAGCCCCCTTATTTGAAAAGATATAAGCTGTTGCATAACAAAATTCCTTTGGTATCAGTTTTGAAATTTCATATAAATATTAAGAGACAACCAGCTATGGCTTTAAGAGAAGAAATTGTGTTTAAAAATATAACTTGTTTAAAAAATTATGGAGGACAAATGATAAAAAAAGATATTGAATTTTGGGAAAATCATTATTTAAATAGAATTGAATTCAATCTGAAACAAGATATGGAAAAAATGATAAACGGGCTTAAATCAAAGGACAAAATAAAAGAAGACTGGTTTGAAGCCTATTGTGAAAGTGCTGATAAGAATTCTGATTTTGCTCGTGGAGCAGAAAGAATTTACTACTGGCTTTTTAATCAATTTGGAATACCAAATTCATCTCCAATTGGAGCAGATATGTTTTTTGAACTATATAATTCATTTATTCACATTGATATTAAAACTGCAAAATTAGATAACGAAACAGATTATAAAGGTAAAATTCCAATCGGAGCAAATCAGACAAGTTATAAACCCGATGGTTATAATTATAAAGTAAACTTACCTCATAAATATTCATATAAAGACAAGTTGTGTCTAACATATTTTATAAATATTATTTATGATGTTACAGAATCTAACATTGAGATAAAAGCAATTCTGCTCATATCTGTTCCAAACGGTGCTTTAACAGATGTTTATGGAGATGATATTGTAAATGCAGGCAAAACAGGTTACTCAGGAAAGGGATTTCGATATAATTTTTCTAATAATCATAATTTTAAATTATTGGATGATAATCCATCTAGAGTAAGAATAATCTATAAGAGCAAAGATACAGAAGATAATATCAACGAATTAATCAACATAACAAATGAAACATAAAATTATAAACGCAGATATTTTCGCAGCACTAAAAAGCATTCCAGACAATTCAATTGATATTGCCGTAACATCACCACCATATTGGGCACAGAGAAACTATGGGTTTGATAAACAGATTGGTAATGAACCAACTTATATTGAATTTATTTCCAGATTGGTTTTTTTATTTAATCTATTAAAACGAAAATTAACGGATAAAGGTGTTTTCTTTTTAAACATTGGAGACAAATATCTAAAAAAATATGGCAAAACGCCAATTGGATTAATTCCTTATAAATTAGCCCATTCAATGCAAAAAAATGGATGGATTTTAAATGATACAATTGTTTGGTATAAGTCTAACCATATGCCATCAAGCGTCAAAAATCGATTCGCAAATTCTTATGAACCCGTTTTTGCTTTTTCAAAAAATCAGAATAATTATTTCAAAGATTTCGAAAATGAAAATCCTAATTATTCTAATATCTTAAACGTAAATTTACAACCAACTTCATTCAATCATATTGCCACATATCCCGAAAAATTAGTTTCATCATTATTGGATATGACGATTATAAAAAAGGATTTTACAGTGCTAGATCCTTTTGCAGGGAGCGGAACAACTTTAAAAGTTATTATAGATAAAAACAACTCCTTATTTCAGAAAAATAAAGCAAATGGAATAATGATCGAATATAATGATGATTATGTAGATTTAATCAAACGACGAACCGGATTAACTAACATTAAAATTGATAAATATCCTTTTGAAGATTATAAGTATGATCTTCTTAAACAAAATTTTACGATTAATTTGGAGGATTTCTCCAAATTTAAAAATGTTAAAACAGTTAATATCGCAGAAAACAGAAGGGAATTTTATTCATATTTGCAAACCATTACAACAAAAAAATTTATTAATTCTTTCCCTAAAAATGAATTGCTTTTTATCGGATTAAAGAATTTCTCTCTAGAAGATATTTTTAATATTTCTCTAATCAATCAAAAAGGCTGGATAATACGAAATATGTTGGTTGTGAAAAATGAAAATAAATGGTTCCCTATATTTATGATCGTTCACGACAATAAAAAACAAAGATATTTTTTCAATTATAAACAGCTGAAATTAAATCATAGAACTACGGAAAAAAAACGTAACTCAAAAAATTATATTGGTTATAAAGTTGTGAATAATATGATTGAAGGAAAAAGAGAAGGTAAAATTATTTCCGTTATCAAAAAATATCCGGATGGTTTACCGAGATATGTAAAGGTCTTTTGGAAAAATAAAACAATAACGAAAGAATTCATTATTAATGATGAAGAAGAACTACAGAATAATATTAAATTTATCAAAAATGACGGATATTTTATCGTAAATGAACTACAAAATTTTATTCCGGTCAATAAACAGGTTGAAAAAATAGATGATGATTTTTTCGATATAAAATCGAATAGTCAAAACGGAAATTATACTGGTAAATTTAAAGATATAGAAAGAAAAAACTGGGGTGCTTCACCCGGAGCAAGAAGTTCGGTTGAAGAGGAATATTTTTCTCTACAAAGACTTTATTCTGTAAAACAAAATATTGTTGCAGATTATTTAAATTACATCCGCGAAAAAAATAACCTATCAAAAAAAGCATTTACCGAATTATTTCCGAAAGAATATAAGCATACTGTCGGGCATTGGCTTCGCAAAGATTTTGGTGGTTCTATTCCCATTCTAAAAGATTGGAAAAAATTAATGGAACTTTTTGAGCTTGATACCAATTACACAAATTATGTTTGTAAGTCTGCTTTAAAATTGCAGGTTGTACAAAACACAAAATATAAAATACCGGATGATCTTATATCTTTTTTTATGGTTAACAAACTTAGTAAACTTAATTGTAAAGAAAGAACAAATATCTTGTAACAAAGGACAAAAAATGAAAAAGATATTTTACATTTTATTAGCTATACTTTTTCCCAGTATTCAACTGTTTGCTGAGGAAATATCATTAAGCCTGACCGATGCGGTTGATAGTGCTTTGGCAAATAATCAAAAAATCGCTC
>JAYEKN010000006.1:10570-27977 GCA_034661015.1 Candidatus Cloacimonadota bacterium | reverse complement strand
AGAGGGGTTCACACAAGCAATTTCGACATAATGATGGTAGAGTAACTACAGTTCCATTTCATAAGAGTAAAGATATTTCACCAATTCTATTGCGTCAAATAGCAAAAGATATTCACTTAACAATGGATGAATTATTTAAGTGTCTATGATGGCTATCTAATCCCCCGCTGCACTTGACAAAAACGCAGACAGGTAAAATTCGTTTACCAAGGCAAAACGTAGTGAAGACTGGTGGTTTCAAATTTTTACTCTCACCCCAAAATCTTCTAAATCAAATATCCTTGTTCTTCTCCTTGAGCAAACGGTTCGACTTCCACAATTTGTTCATTTCCGGTTGCAGATCTAATGGAAACTTTAGCAACAGACTGTATATTTGCAATATAGCGTAATAGAATTTTGGCTGACAAAATTAATGTTTCTTTTTGGGGAATTTCCAAAAAATTCAATACACCATAAGGTCCGGGAAAATCAACTGCATGCAAATGGAGCATGTTTCCCACAGTAAATTTTTGCAAGTTTTCATTATCTTTTTTGTGTCTGCCAAGTATTAATTTTGTATTGTTATTCAAGCGAAAATGCCTGCCATAACGCAAAAGATTGACAAAATTGTAAAAATACATCTTGCGATCCATCAAATCTTGAAGGCGGGTGCAAATTCGTTTTTCAGTTAGTAAACACCCCCCGGCAGGAGAAGGATAATCAACAATTTCAAATTCTTTCACAAGTTCCATCTGGCGTGTTCTGGTTCGTCCCTGAATATCTTCTAACATTTCTTTGTCCACCCAACCTTCTAAAATCGGTTTTGTATCAGGAAGCAATTTTTGTGATAACGGGCGAACTATCAGGTCTTTATAATCACAGTTTTTTGAAACGGTTGCCAGAGCGACTTTTGTTTGCGATTTTGGTCTTTGCCCGAGAACTTCACCGGATATGAGAAAATCTGCTTTCATCCGTTTTAGCATTGAGCCCAATTTGTGGAACATGAAAGCATGGCAGTCAATACAGGGATTTAGATTTTTTCCGTAGCCGAATTTCGGATTACGAACCATTTCAAGATAATCATCCTTCAATTGAATTATTTTTAATTTCATCCCCAATTTTTTTGCAATATATCTCGCTTTCCCAGATCCGAAAAAAGGAGATTCAAAGCAAATCGGAATAACTTTTATTCTCTGTTTTTGGATGAGTTTCATCGCAAGAATGCTGTCTAATCCGCCTGAGAACAAGGCTAAAGCCGTTATCTGATTTTTGTTTTTCATAGTAATATTTTAATTAACTTATTCCCCAATTATTAAGTTTGTAAATTAAATTTTATTCTGTAAAGTATGCCCTATTTGTCAAACGGTCATACTCCGACCAAGTTCGTTTTTCATCAATCGCCTTTTTGATTATTGATTCTGCACCGGTAGTTTGAGCATCCATATTATCGGCAAAATGCATGAGAATTGCCTCTCTAATTTTGGGCAAGACAACCGCACCTTTTTCGCGTTCTCCATGATGACTTAGAAGTAAATGCTGAATTTTAAGTTTCAGATTTAAGGGAAAATTATTTATTTTTTCAATTTCATCTACTACTTTTTTGTTCCCAAGAACGATATGCCCGATCAGTTTTCCGGTGTCTGTAAAATCAATAAACGGTTTTGTATGATATTCTTCAATTTTGCCGATGTCGTGAATTAACGCTCCGGAAATAAGCAAGTCCCGGTCAATGCCTTCGTAAAAATGAGAAACTGCATCACAAATTTTTGTTACAGTAATGGAATGGTGGAGCAAACCTCCGATAAAATTGTGATGCCAAGACTTTGCAGCCGGTGCGTTAACAAAATTTTTCAAAAATTCTTTGTCATCAAAAATAAGGTGTAGCAATTCGTTCAAATAAGGATTTTTCACGGAATCAATAAAATCAAAAAGTTCATCAGTTAGTTTGTCCACATCTTTGGGAGTGGTTGCCAGAAAATCGGAAATATCGTATTCATTCTCCTGAGCAGTTCGAATTTGTGTAATGTTAAATTGAAGCGAACCGGCATACATCTCTACGAGAGCCTGCACTTTTGCGATATCTCCTTCGTTAAACTTTTTGTTCAATGATTTTACGTTTTCCCAGATATTTCCCGTAATCATTCCAGTGTTGTCAACGCATGAAACACGGATATATGATTTTCCCGCTCTACTTCGGCGCAATTGTTTTTCACTAATTGCAAAAAAACTCACGATTTCTTTTCCCATTTGCTCATTAAGGTTATTTGTAAAATATTTTTTCATAGTTCCTCATTTTGTTTTATTGTTTTCAGTTACATAGATTGGGTTGGAGAATATCCAGCCGTATAATCCGAGATAGACTTCGACTCTATAAAATCCCGCTTCTGTGATGGGGATTGATAGTTTGTTAATATATTCCGATTGAATTTTATTTCCATCATGGATAATTTTTATCGTGCAATCTTGTGGTGTATAGACCGATAAAAACAATTCGCCCTCTGCAAGTGAAATATTTTCACCGGGCAAAGCAAATTTTTTTGTAGTCTTGGAAATAATTCCACAATAAAAGTTGCGGGAATGTTGGCGTTTGTGATTTACAATAAAGGAGTTGCCATTTTTTAGGGCTGTAAGGATTATGGTTTCGTAATTATTTGGATTCAATTTTTCTCTTAGCCAGATAGTGGTTCTAATGGTTTGAAAAAGCTGTTTGTGAGGGAAAAGTGTGAATCCTATAGGTCCCCAAGAATAACGGTTTGCATGCACATCTATCCCACCGATAGCGGATTTTTGGAATCCCTTTAAGTTAAATTCATCCCATTTTTTTAGATTTTTTGATGGGGGTTTTGTGATGGAGAAATAGGGGAATAAAATTCTGAAGACCAAGTTTAAAAAATTTATCGTGCCTGTCCACTGTGAAAGAAAATTCCAGATTTCAATACCGTCAAAATCTGTGATGCTCCAGTCAGTCCATTCAAATTTTCGATATTTTTTCGTAATCCTTTTCTCAAATGGATGGGCGATAAAACCGACACCGTTATTTTCTGCGATATTTTTTACATATTCTTTTGCACTTAAAGATGGGGATAGAACTTGGTCAGTATGAAAAGTGAGATAATGATTATTTTTTTTGCTATCGTTCATTTCATAACCGCAGATTGTAAAGAATTTGCTTTTGCCTAAAGATTTTTTTGCTTGCATCGAAAGATGATCTGCAATTGCGATGTAATCCAGCCCTGCGTTTTTGGCATCCTCAATTATATCCTCGACTTTTCCCCGAGCGTCAAAGGAATGCTCTGTGTGAATATGAATGCAACCTGTATATTCAAAGATTTCTTGCCCGAATATTTTTTTTATTTTCATTAAGGCATTTAATTTCAGACAATGTATGTTCTGTCAATGAAAATGGAAGTGTAGTTGAATCCGGAACCACATAATCCCTGCACCAACATAAATCCTAAACTTCAAATTTTAATCACTTAGCTTTATAAACTTCCTTACTACCTTCTCTTTGTCATCAATAATTAATTTTGCAAAATAAGTGCCGTTGGCTACCGGATAGCCGTGACGGTCTGTTCCTTTCCAGTTTACTTGAAATTTTGCAGGACAGGAAAACGCATCAATCAAAGTTTTTACTTTTTGTCCTTTTATATTGTAAATGCTTAGATTCACGATTCCTGTTTGGGTAAGTTGAAAAGATATGGAAGTTTGATTGCAAAAAGGATTGGGGGCAAGAATTAAGTTTGGATTTTCATCTTCCGGTTTTTCATTGATTGCATATCCGTTCCATTCATAGGCTCCTATATCCACAGTTTCTCCATAGATTCTGGGATTTCCCGCAAGATCATATTCCGGAAGTTCTATTCCATCCGGTAAATCCAATGTTCCGGCGTCTATACAGGGGGAAATATTCAATAACTGATACGGATATTCTCCGCTTCCTATCCAGCAAGGATCAGCATCACCGGGAAGATTATTGTTCCCATCCCAATTTATGGTGTTATTTCCTACTGTATAAATATCCCACATTCCACCTTCAATTAGTGAATTATATACATTTAGCTCACATGATTCATAAGTACCATCAACGAATATTTCTCTCGGAGTATCGCCATAAAGGATGCTGTTATAGATATTTACTGTTGCTCCCTCTTGTATTTTAAAAGCCTCACCATCCGAAGTAGCAGAATTATTACCTATTGTGCAGTTTACCATATTTAAATTAGCTTTAGAAACCCTTAAAGCAGAAGGCATGTGACTCCATTCATTATCTACATTTACATTCTCAGTTATCTCGACATTATATAGATAAAAATTGTAGTTATCAGGATTATAAATTCCAAATAGTGTTAACCCTCCTCCTGTAGGAAATTCTGCTGAATAATCCGGAAGATTATTTTTAACAACAACATTTTTTAAAACAAGCTCTTTTGCTTCTAATCCGGCAGCCCGTTGATAATTATTTTCTATCAAAACATCCTCTAAATAAAGACTTGTAGAATCTAAAATCTCCCCAGTTGATAAAATAGATATAGCGGATTTATGTTCTGCATAATTATTAGTAAATATTAATTTATTTAATATAAAGCCACGTGGTTGAAACAACATCATTGCTCCATAGCCAAATTCTATGGGACAGCTATTAGTAAACGTCAGATTTTTTATAGTTACATCCTTTTCATTACTTCTATCAAGACAAAGTCGAGAAAGACTATCTGCATCTAAAATAGTATTCTCGGGATTATCTCCCATAATAGAAACATAACTTCGTAGATTAATGGGATATTTTTCATTTGTCTCAAACGGTGAATATCTTCCGGGTGATAGATGGATAGTGTTATGATGAGTACTATCCGAATTTATCATGATGAGTGCTTTATAGATATTCTTGTAGGGATCATCCGGTGTGAGCCCGGAATTATTATTATCTCCCTGGGGAGATACGTAGAGGTCACTATTTATAGGTTCTATTTTAGTATTTTGACAGTTAAAAGTATAATCAGAACGTGCGGAAAAATAGAATTTGTCCGGATTTAAAACAGTAAAAGTATCTACAAAAACTTCAGCATATTCATAACCACCATAAAAATCGCATCCGTCACCAGCATAATTCATATAAACATTGCATAAACTATCCTGGCTTAATGTTATCTCCCAGCAATAAATCCCACCCCCTTGATAAAAAGCTTGATTGTTAAAAATGGTGCAATTTTCTAAAGTTGGAGTATATCCTCCATGTTCATATATTCCTCCTCCTCTATAACCGATATTGTTTTTAATAATGCAACTATTAATTTTACAACTACTCTGATTTATGAATATCCCCCCTCCTACTTTATAATTATAAGGACCTGGAGAAGGTGAACCATTACCATTCTCTATTGTAAAACCACATAGAATCGGGGAGTTATTATAACTATTCGTAATCTTAACCACACTTCCTTCTTGATTACCATCGATAATCGTATTTCTTATAAAAGAATCAACTCCTGTAGTTAAATACAAACTTCCTAATTTGATATTTTTGCCCAAAAAATCTATGTTCTCATAATAAGTCCCGGGATAAACCAGCACCGTATCTCCATCCACCGCATTATCGATTCCTGCTTGAATAGAAGTAAAATTTCCTGTTCCATTTATATCTACAGTTATAGTATTTGCAAATAGAAATAATGGAACTATTATTAGGAAAAGAAATATTAATTTTTTTATATTTAAACCTTAAAAGAACAGGAGATCGGAATAACCGACCCCCTGTATGTTTAAATTACTTAATTAACAACATTTTTTTGGTTATATTTTTATCTTCTGTTTCCAGTTTGTAAAAATAGATTCCTGAAGCAACTCTATTACCATTTGTATTACAACCGTCCCATGTAGTAAAATGTGTTCCTGCTTGAATTTTGGAATCTTCCAGTGTAATAACCTTTTGACCTTTAATATTATAAACAGATATTTCTACATTTGATTCTTTGGGGAGAGAGTAAGAAATAGAAGTATTATCGATTGTTGGAGAGAAGGGATTGGGGTAATTTTGTAACAAACGAATCTTTTCTATATTTGAATCATCCTCTTTATTTAATCTTACAATCGAGTAATCCTGTTTTCCTGCTACTATCTTGTCCTCTACAAATGTCTTAAATTGACAGTTATAGACATAATAGTTTTTAAAACTCTTTGAATTTCTGTTTCCATAAGATACTACAAAATTTAGAGTTTGAGTATTGCGAGAAGTATTTTCCGTATAAGCCAGAATCTGAGCAGAACTATCTTCCACAACAGCAGCACCGATACAATCTTCCTCTATAAATACACCTATCTCTTCTGCACCCTCATCTAAACCGATTACATCTATAGCTTCATAATCGGCTTTCTCATCGAAATTAAATGTCTCTGTTTCACTCTTTGTAAATTTATTTTCTTCATTTTGATTGGGATTATTCCAATGAGCAGTGAAAGAATTAACATTCTTTTCTAATTGAACTAAATACCCTCGTCCATAATGTAAGGGTCTTATAACGTTACTCGGTAAGGGTTGACTGGAGCCCCAGTCTTTAGATTTATGAGGATCCTCGAAGGGTTTATGATAATACCAATTTTCTGCCTTTATTGCTAATATGTCATCGAATCGGTTATTTCCGTTTCCGTCTAAAATTGCTTCATCCAGATTTTGACTTTCTTCAATAAAATATCCAATCCAATTCCATTCGGGCCAGGCATCTAACGCGAATGCGGTTTCAGGATCACAGACCGTAATAGAATCGTAAACCTCGAAGGGATAATAATCATAGGTATTTGCCATTTCTAATTTGTATCCATTAGTGCTATTAAGGTTATATAGGTCGTCATGATTCCAATCAGGATAATCATATATCATACTAGTTTGATCATGTAAAAGTTGTATTGCATTCGGTTCGAGCGGTTCCATAACAGTTTCTGCGTTTTGTTCTCCATTGTCATCTCTCACAAGTTCGGGGAATGATATCCAGTTCCATTTTGGGCCGAGTGTAGGGGAGCCGTAAACAATTAATTGTACTTCCGGTATATATGGATCCGAAGTGGTAACAGTAAGCAACCCATCACAATGGACAAACATTTTATTGCAGCAGAATTCAATCGGTATACAAACAGAATCAGTCAGGCTGGGAGGTATTATATCTGGTATATCTTCAGGATCTATTGTATAGTACTCAGCAATAGTATCGGCGAATGTGATAGATATATTTGTCAAATCAGAATCACCGTAATTTTTAATTACTAATTCTTTTGTTTCTTTTATGTCATGAGGAACAATTCCAAAATCTATATCTTTCTGAGGGAGATAGATACCTAAATTGTAATATTCATAAGATCCCATGTCTAGAATATCTGCTGCTATTCTTGGATTTCCTATAGGATCCTGTGAAGGTAATTTATTCCAATCCTCAATATCCAATCCATCGATCGATAAGAATTCATCTTCTGTAATCCCACGATCGATTAAATCTGAATAATCTTCAAGTGAACAGAAATAAAGAGGATCATCCCCCCCTACAAGTCCTATATATACAGGTAGTGGTAAACCTTGCTGGTGTATGTTATTAATATAATTTCCCTTTTCAGGATACAAGTATAGAAAATTACCCAAAGTATAACCGTTAGAACTATCGAGTTCAAAGATACGACATGTGAGACCATAGGTTGAATAAGTATAATAATTATTATAAAAGTTAATATAGAAATCATGCGGTTCCGAATTCCAATAAACGAAATGATATTTTCCTGCTACGTTATTTATAAAATTCACTACATTATCAAATAATTGTCCGCCAATATCTGAGAACATTTTAGATTGACAATTTCCATAAATCGTGTTATTAATAATATTCATATTACCACCAACGAAAAATAAACCAGCCGCTGAATTACCGCCCCCACGATTACCAAATACTGAATTATTAATTATATCACCGTCACAGTGTATGAGAGCTAATCCAGCACCATCAAGATCAGAAATTACTTCAGTGTCATCATTTTCATATATAAGGTTATTTCTCAGCAATATCTCACAGTACCATAAACAAATTCCACCACCATAATCATCAGCTTCATTATTTTCTATTTCGCAGTCTTCTATAATAATAGTCATATTCTCGTGCACAGAAGTAGCAGCATCGTTAATTGAACATGCATATATTGCCCCCCCTTGTTCACCTCTATTGTTATAGAAAATACAGTTACTTATAACAAGATCTGGTGAATTACGATAGGAGACGAAACTAGCTGAAATAGCACCACCATTATTAAAGGGTGAACCAAATCTATTTTTCGTTTTAGTGAATGAACAATATTCAAATTCGCTAACTCCACATGGCAATATTTGACCTCCAGCACTTGATATGTTTATACCATCCCATCTTCCAGTCCCTAATGACTTAAATACAATTTCACCATCGTTATGGTCAGTTCCTTTAGCAATTAATGATCCGTTTACATACATACATATATCACTCTCAAACTCCAAGGTTACACCAGGTTCTATCACCAAACAAACAGTGTCTGGTATTACAATATCGTCAACAGAATTTAGCCAATCTTGCATAAAAACAGGCATGTCGCTAGGGCAAATAATATCCTGTTCTAATATAAAATAACTTTGTACTACAGAATTATCAAAACGTGATTTAGTATGTTTATATCCACCCACATTGTATCTTAATTTAGCTGAATTATTATCTACTTTTGGTTTAAATGGCCAGCTTGTGCACAGCAAATTAGGTTGTTCATTATAATAATAAGATTCATCGTTTGCAAATGTATCATAATAATCGCCATCATAGTTTTCTAAATCTGTATTTCTTTCTATGGTTTTATGCCTTTTGTGTCCCCATATATTTCTATATGTAATTTGGCTGTGACTTTCAAAGTATGTTGAACTACCTAATCTATATCTAGGACCACCTAATAAATGTAACCATCTATTGCCTTCTTTCAAATAATTATTAACAATATTTTGCTTTTTTTGAAGGGGATATATGTGATATCCATGTTCTTTTGCTGAATTTCTATGAAATGTATTATCCGGCCCATTGGACCAATGCCAAAGATCCACCCACATAAATTGCCCAATATTGCCTTCAAAGAGATTTCCCATCGGACCGGCAACAGAACCCTGTGGACCACCACTAGGATGCCCATGACAAACCATATCACCGGACATGTTGTCTGGTAAATCAGGTCTATTTGTTTGTTTTGCTCCTATAGAATAATTATATCCGAATACATTATAGTTTGCTTCATTTTGAACTAACATAGAATGACGGAGATTTTCAAAAATGTTATCTTCTATCAAGCAATAAGAACTACCATTACACAGGACTCCATATCCTGCACCTCCCTCTCCATAATGCTGTGCATCATGAAAATAACATCCTCTCACCTCTATATGATTACTATTATATATATCAATATGATGCTTAACAGGTCTGTAACTTTCTACACCACTTACCCAGCAATTATCACAGTCTTGGATAAGGATATTATGACCTTTTTCACTACTTGGTAAAGAGCCAGAATCAATTCTCTTTATACATAAGTCTTCTACTCCTGAGTTGTCTGCACCTATTAGCTCAATACAATTCTTTGTATTTTCACCAAGATCAAACTCAAGAATTGTTCTATCTTCTAAAGCTTTATCTTTCTTAAATTGATAATTACCTCCTAAAATTATATTTGATGGAATCGTAAGTGTTAAATTTAATTGATATATGGTTCCTGCAGGTAGTTGAATTTTCGTTAATATTCCTGGATATTGATTACTATAGTGTGTTATTTTGTATTGAATATCATCTGAGGCACCAATGGATTGTGTTATTGTAGCGGAGGGATTATTGCTTGAAATACCATTAGGATATCCAGAATCTTGCCATTGATTTGTGTGAATATGATCATTTATTGTTGGACTTATAGAACTTATATCACAAAATGAATTAGAATAGAATAAAACTACAATAATAAATGTGAAATATATAGTTTTATTAAGTTTGATTTTTGTATTTTTCTTGTTGTTCATTTTATACCCCTTTTACGTTTTTTATTTTTTAATAATTATTAAGGGGGTTATTAATTTTTTATTTACCGCATCCTTCTTTGAACAGAACACATTACCCTATTATCTGGTAAAAAAGTAATAGTTTTACAATAATCATTTAACGAGTTATCTATTAGTTGTCTTCGTCCTGAACCATTACTATTGATTATATAAATATGGCTGAGTTTTGCAAAAAAGATTTCTGAGCCATCACTTGAAATTACAGGTCTATAATAATCTGCATCTCCTAAGTCAGATAAATTAGATCCATCTTCATTCATTATATAAATATGGTTATCATTATTATAGAATACAATCTTACTTCCATCTGCAGGCATTGATATACCAAAAGGAAGAGAGCCTTCGAAAAGAAAGTGATTTGTTGAATCTCCAATATTATTAGAATATAATCCGCGATCAATCTTACAAGTACTATCACCATACCAAATATAAAATATTTTTTCACCATCTATTGAAAAAGAGGGAAACATAAAGTAGCTACAATCGAGAGTTGGGTTTTTATATTCAACAACTATATCATTATTTGCCCCATTATAATCCATAGTAGAAACAGTGATAATTGAATCTTTTTTTGTTGTATAGACAATTTGTGTTCCATTATTTGAGTAACAAGGATAGAATTCAAAAATATCTTGTGTATTAGTAATGTTTGTGATTTCATTACTCTCTAAATCCAGTTGATAGATATCAGTATTATATAAGAATACAATTTTCGTTCCTTCAGGTGTTTCATCAATTGATGGAGAACTACTGCCCCAGGAATTACCAACTGAATCATTTAATGTATTAAAATTTGAGCCATCAATGTTCATTGAATAAATATGACTAGTTCCAAACAATATTACTCTTTCACTATCAGGGGTAACAACAAAGTGGCGTCCTACAGATTCTCTTATGTAAGTTAGATCAGTTCCATCAGTATTCACTGTGCACAGCCAATCTTCATAAATAATTCTTTCTGCAGCGTACCAATCACAGCCTGTCAAAGCTACTAAGGTTATAATAAATAGTCCAAAGAATATTATATTTTTCATAACTGTATCCTCTATTTTTAAATTTGGTTTTACTATTTGTTAAATTCTTTTAATTCCAGTACAGAATTTTCGACAAATCCACCTTCTAAACTTTCTAATAAATTAAGGTTAGATATTAAAGGGGTAGATATCTCAAATGGTATCATTTTAGGGACCTGGCTGGAAAAATATTGCTTTGCACTATTTAGCATTTTTTTTCTTTCTTCAGGATCAATATTTTTCATATTTTGCGTAGTTTTATCATCAAATAAAGGTTGAACTATCTGGCAATCCATGCTACCGAATTTTGTATTAATACTTTTATTTATTCGGCTGTTTTCCCAACTTTCTATTCCGGACATTTTGTGTACAGATGAGCTTAAATTTGTGATTTCTTCATAAGTCTTTATAACCTCATTTGTACTTACTAAATCCGGTTCGTGTTTTCTGCCTTTAAAATCAATACCATAGAAATCGAGTAATTCTCTTGTGTCATTATCGATTAGCATATGCAGTTCATTTTCATCATATTTCTCTACGACCCATATTCCGTTTTTTACTTTTTTAGTCGCTTCTAATGAAATATCTGTTTTATTTTCTTGGTCTGCTTTTAATTTGTATTCTACTTTATCACCGACTTTAAGATCAGAAGAAAATCTATAAGGAACTGTCTTTTGTAAAACTGCTACAAGTTTCTTTTGTGCTTCTTCCGGGGTTATGCTTTCTTCCTGGGCAATTATAGGAAAAGAAAATAATATTAAACTTCCTACAATTAATCCTAGTATTTTATTTTTATTCATTTTAACTCCTATTAATTTTAAAATTATCATTAGTTGTTTATTTTTGTAGAAGGTTTTCCTCTCTTAACATTGATTTTCATAATTAGTTTCTGTGTCTTCTGTTTTGATTAACATTATCAACCATCCACATTTAAGTCTTTTCCGTTCCGAGAAGAAAAACAGAAAAGACTGACGTCAGGTGAATTTGTTTTTCTTCCATAAAGTAATTGATTTTCTGCTTAAAATATTTTCATTGTAACTGGCTTTATACTTGTTGTTTACATACATTGTCAGTAGGGGGGGGTAATGGAAAATGATAGAAGGTAAGAGTGAAAGACAATGATAATATTAAATTTAATATATTCTATCATAAAGCCCGTTTCTGATCGAGTTTTATTTGAACACAAAAACTTTTTCGCTTCATCCATTTTTTTTCTTTCATAATATTATTAATTTTTATAAAATTTGTTCAAAAGAAAATTGTAAGTAAATTTTTGTCAAATTTCTCTTAAATAAATTTTGGTTAGTCTACATCAAAAGTATCCACCGGAATATGTCAAGGATTTTCGGACACGATTCTAATTAATAATTTCAGATAGTTAACCACATAATCTCTACTCCCAAAATCCAAAAAAATGAGTAACTTGACACAAATTCTAATCATTTTGAAATTCCAGAAAATATAGATTGCAAAATTTTTTCAGGAAGGATAATTATTATGAAAGTAAAAAAGACTCTCTATCGCGATTTGAAGAACAACAAAATAGGTGGAGTTTGTGCAGGATTGGCTGAATATTTTGGTTTGGATGTATCACTCGTCAGAATCATTTGGATTCTTTTGGTTCTAATATTTGGAACCGGTATTTTGGTTTATTTGGTAGCCTGGATAATCATTCCACCAAAGCCGGAAAAATTTTATGGAATCGAAATTATTGATGATGAAGAGGAGAAAGAAGGAATTCATCTTAGCAGGGACAATCGGATGATTTTCGGTGTTTGCGGCGGAATAGCAGAATATTATGATTTTGACGCATCGATCATAAGAATTATATTTCTTATTTTAATTCTTACATTCGGATTTGGATTTCTGGTTTATATTTTATTAGCACTAATTCTATCGTATAAACCGGAAGACAAAGAGGGAAAAATTGATGAGGAATAGAAAGCCAAAACGATGTTTAAGTTTTATTCTCAATCCCCTGCTTTGAGAATGTAACTGCCTAAAAATGCTTTGTCTATCCGCAAAAATTTAACCGAGAATAAGTAAATATGCGTCCCCTGCTTCTCACTCTTTTTATCATTCTAACAATTTCTCCCGCTTACGCAAAAGAATTTTATTCCTTACTTGAAAGAAGCGAGCGGATAATAATTCTTGATGAACAGCAGATTTATCCCCTTTATGCCAAAGTGGGAATTTCAGATACAACAAACCGAATTATCAAGAATTCGGAATTAGTAACCTTTGGGGGAAATATATTAATCCCCAATGTTGATTATTACCTAAATTACAGCAATGGAAAAATAAAATTCATCAAAAAATTAATTATCGGTTCTTCGGTCAAAATCAGTTATAAGATTTATCCTGCAAAATTATTACTTTCCTATTATCAATATGAAAATTTAGGGAAATCTGGCGAAGGGAAGCAAAAGAAAATTCTTAGCAGAAAATTATCAAATCAGCCCGATGGATTGTCTTCTTCGGAATTGATGATAACAGGTAGCAAAAGTTTCGCTATCTCTTTGGGCAATAATCAAGATTTGCAGCTCGATCAATCTCTCTTTTTGCAAATTGATGGAAAATTATCCAAAACGATATCTGTTCAGGCTCGACTTTCCGACAATAATTCTCCCATTTCTGCGGAAGGTTCCAGCAAAAAAATAAGCGATTTGGACAAGATGTTTATCAAGGTATATTCCAAAGATTATTCGCTTTCGTTTGGAGATTTTTTTATCAGGAATCAGGATACATATTTTGCCAATTACGATTATAAATTGGAGGGAGTGGAATTTGAGAGCAATATTCGCTACAAACCGTGTGTGGCGGCTGCAATTTCCAGCGGTGATCATAAAAATTATACTTTTTATGGGACAGAAGGAATTCAGGGACCGTATTATTTGCCGGGGAAAAACAGTTCAAGAGTAAAAATTCTTTCCGGTACTGAGAAAATTTATCTCAACGGTCAAATTCTTTCACGCGGAAATGATTATGTGATAAATTATAATGAGGGAGCAATAAATTTCAAGATAAAGCACGTCATAACAGCGGAATCCTACATAATTGCAGATTACGAATATACCGCCGAAGAATTCAAAAGTAATATTTATTTTGTTTCGGGAGAGTTCCCCCTTTGGAATGAAAAATCAAAAATATTTATGTCGGTTTTCTCAAACAATGATGATAAAAACAATCCGCTCAATTTCACTCTTTCCGAGCAAGACAAGGAAATTTTATCTTCAGCAGGCGACAATCCTCTTCTCGCCCGAAAAACCGGCGTGGATTCCGTAACTACCGGCAATGGAAATTACATAAAAGTGGATTCGCATTACGAGTATGTGGGATATGATTCCACCGGGAATTTTGTGGTTAATTTTTCTTATGTGGGCGCGGGGCAAGGTTCATATATCAAATCAGGTTATTATAGTTATGAATTTATTGGTGAGGGAAATGGTGATTATATACCGGAAATTCAACTTCCTTTTTCACAGAGCAAGACGAATTATGATTTTGGTGCAAAATTGAGTTATGGAAAATTTTTTCTTCTTTCAGAGGGGATGATTAGCCATTTTGACCGCAACAGTTTTTCATCATTAGATAAAAATGACGACTATGGTTATGCCA
Source organism: Candidatus Cloacimonadota bacterium (assembly GCA_034661015.1). NCBI lineage: Bacteria > Pseudomonadati > Candidatus Cloacimonadota > Candidatus Cloacimonadota bacterium. The sequence continues at coordinate 13,280 of JAYEKN010000006.1, read as the reverse complement.
CAAACAACAATCTTTCTTATGTAAGAAAAATATTCAAAAAGTTCCAAACCAAAAGTTCAGTATTTTTTAGATATACGAGTAAATTTTTTCATCCTACCGCGCGCGTGGAATCTGCCGAAACAGAATATGAAACAACCGGATTTGAAAGCAGCCGCGATACTATTTCCGTGATTCGCTTGGGTGGGGATTTTCGATTAAATTATAAAAAATTCTTGCAAAATTATATTTCTTTTTATAAAGAAGATATTGGTAAAACGACCGATCAAACAAAAATTTTAAACAATTTTTCCTTTAAGCAAAACGAAAAAGCTTCTTACATTCCCTCATTTGCATACGATTATTTTAGGATAAAGCAAGAATCGAAAACCGACTCAACAGAAATAGTCCAAGCAGTTAACAATGTTTCTGCCGATTATAATTATAAATGGTTAAATTTCAAAACGGGCTTTTATCATAAGAAATATGAATATTCAACCTCTCTAAAGTTTGGGTTGCGTCAGCAAAGGATCAATCTGCAAAGTGCTTTTGATTTTTCCAGAATAAAAATGTCGTTGGAATATATTCAGGATGAGATTGACAGTTTGCAAGTGAACTGGCAAAAATTTAAAAAGGCTTCGCAAATAAAGACAAATTTTGGATATTTTTTAGAGAATTTTTCTGCAAATTTGGAATATTCGCATCGTGAGAACAAATATTTTAATGGAATGAGTAATTCGAAATTTGATTTGCTTAACACTCGAGTTTCTGCAAAATTCTTGAATGAAGGGATTTATAATCGCATAAATTATAAAATCGGGAATGAGGAAATGTATCCAAAGGTGAAAGAACTTATTTATGTTGGCGATGGGAATGGCAGCTATACTTATGTGGATAGCGTAGTGGTTTATGAGGGCTACGGAGAAGGAGATTACGAATATGAGATCACTACCGTTGGCAATCCAAAACCGATTGCAGACGTGCAATTTAACTGGAAAATGAGCTTTAATCCTTCCAGAATAGAAAAATTGAAAAAAATTCCGGTTCTTTCCTTTCTGCAAAATATTACTTTTACATCCGATTTTGGGATTCAGGAAAAATCGGAATGCCCTCGCAAATTGGATGTTTATTTGTTGAAAAACAATGTTTTGATGAATGAAAATTATACTCAATATGGAAGCAGACGCCTTAAAGAGGAGTTTTGGTATAACATCATAAAGAATAAGATTGTTGCGAGACTTCAATACGAAAATATAAAGAAAATGGATAATCGCTATGAAAACGTATTCGATGAATCTTGGCAGGATAAATATGATTTCGGTTTGAATTTTTACAATCTAAAAAAGTGGAATTTCGAAAACACGTTTTCTTTTACCGACAAAACTTCCAACTACACTACCGATGATTTTCTGAAAACAGATGATTATTTGATTGAAACGGATGTGAGCTATAAATTTCATTACAATTTAATTTTTTCAAATATATTCGGATATGAATTTGAAAATGGTGAGAAGATTGATCATACGGAAAAATATAAAATTAAATCTCTTATCTGCGAACCGAGAGTTGTTTACAATATTGGCAGCAAATATCATTTGATGGCTCAATATCGAATTCAGGATAATAAAAGAAGCGGTTCCGATTATCTTTCGAATATTTTGTTTAGCAAACGTAATGGGGTATCCACTCGCCTGAATTTGCAATTTAATTATAAGATCAGCAAATATTTTACCGGATTTATGAGCTATAATTCCGAAAACTATCCCGAAACGCAACCGCGAAGGGAATTAAAAATGGAAGTAAGAGCGGATTTTTGAAGAAGATTTTATTTAGCCACTAATTGACACTAATTTTCACGAATGACATTTTTTATTTTGGAGTAAAATATCCGTGATATTTTATTTTTTAATATTCTCAACTCCTGAAAAGTGTGGACTTAACTCAAGTTAAAACCATATTTTTGGTTGTTTTTTTTTGACGTTGGAATGTGAGTCGAATTTCTTCTCGTCAAATCTAAATTTTGGAGATTCACGCTGATGAAAATATATATTTCGGATAGATGCGGATTATCCTGCTTCCTGTTTTTACTTGTTTTAATATCTGTTTTTCAATCCTTTTTCGGAACAGAAATATTCGCAGAAGACAATGGGGAAAAAGTCATTCTGAAAGTTTTTCAACTTCCAGATCCCAAAGCTACCGATGCTTTTAGCAAAGCAGACAGAGCCATTATGAAAACATTTAGAGTAAAATATCCCAATATCGAACTTCGATCTTTTTCCGAAGGGAATTAAAAATGGAAGTAAGAGCGGATTTTTGAAGAAGATTTTATTTAGCCACTAATTGACACTAATTTTCACGAATGATATTTTTTATTTTGGAGTAAAATATCCGCCTGCCTCGTGTCCGCCAGCCGGCGGATTATCTGTTTTATTTATCCCGCATGCCCAGTGAAATATATTTTTTTCGATATTTCATTCGGGTGAAATGATTTTATCTTTTTTATTTATCCCGTGAAATGATTTTATCTTTTTTATTTCACTGGGATTTCATAGGGGTGATATTTTATTTTTTAATATTTTCAACTCCTGAAAAGTGTGGACTTAACTCAAGTTAAAACCATATTTTTGGTCATTTTTCTTGACGTTGAAAGGTAAACCATATTTCTTACAATCAAAATTAATTTTGGAGATTGCCGCAGGTGAAATTAGATAAAAGTATTCTTGGTTGGATTTCT
>JAYEKN010000006.1:2472-10470 GCA_034661015.1 Candidatus Cloacimonadota bacterium | reverse complement strand
AAGTTAAAACCATATTTTTGGTCATTTTTCTTGACGTTGAAAGGTAAACCATATTTCTTACAATCAAAATTAATTTTGGAGATTGCCGCAGGTGAAATTAGATAAAAGTATTCTTGGTTGGATTTCTTACGATTTTGCAAATTCATCGTTTACCACAGTTATCGTAACGGTTGTTTATAGCGTGTATTTCAAAAATATTGTGGTTGGGGGCAAATTGTCCGGAGATTCTTTGTGGGGATTGTCCGTAAGTGTTTCGATGTTGATAGTGGCATTTATTGCTCCGATTTTGGGTGCTATATCCGATTATTCAAAATCTAAAAAAAAGTTTCTTTTTTTCTTTTGTTACCTCAGCGTCTTGTTTACCGCACTTTTGTATTTTGTTCGACAAGGTGATATTTTTTGGGGAATGCTGCTTTTTATTCTGGCAAATATCGGATTTGAAGGAGGTAATGTTTTCTATAACGCATTTCTACCGGAAATTGCAAAGAAGGAAAATATCGGGAAAATTTCAGGATTCGGCTGGGGATTCGGATACATCGGCGGTTTAACAGCCTTGGGAATTTCATATATAATAATCGGTAGGGGAACAGTTTATGTCTTTCCGTTCATTGCAGCTTTCTATGGAATTTTTGCCATTCCCATCTTCCTTTTAATTAAAAAAAAATCATTTCGGAAGGATTTTGAGCATGAAAATTACATAAAAATCGGTTACAAACGCCTGAAAACTACTTTTCAAAATATTAGAAATTATCGGGAATTATGGAAATTCCTTATCGCATTTTTCTTTTATAATGACGGAATAAAAACGGTTATAGTTTTTGCGGCAATTTACGGTGCATCTCAATTTGGAATGACTGGCACAAAATTGATCATTTATTTTCTTCTCGCAAACGTCTTTGCCTTTTTAGGGTCAATATTTTTTGGCTTTATAGTTGACAGAATTGGCGTGAAATCAACTATTAGCATCAGTTTATTGATTTGGATCGTTATTGTTGTTGGTGCATTTTTTTGCACTAATGTGAACCAGTTTTACGGAATTGGAATTCTTGCCGGAATAGCTATGGGAGCAAGCCAATCCTCCAGTAGAGCAATGGTTTCGTTGCTTACCCCAACCGGTAAGCATGCCGAGTTTTTTGGCTTTTATGCGCTCAGCGGAAAAGCTTCTGCAATAATCGGTCCGATGATGTATGGAACAATAATCGCTTTGTTGCGAAGCCAACGTCTGGCGATTCTTAGTATTGGCATTTTCTTTATTTTTGGTTTGATCTTATTGCAAACGGTCAATGAAAAAGAAGGAATCAAAATAGCAAATAATAAATAAAATATCTTCCCTTTTAAATGGGACTCGGAGGAATATATGTGTGGAATAGTTGGATATATCGGTAAACGCGAGGCAATGCCGATAATAATCGAAGGAATAAAACGTCTCGAATATCGGGGTTATGATTCATCCGGTGTAGCGGTTTTGAATAACGAGGGAGAACTTATCGTCCATAAGATGAAAGGCAAGATTGTTGAAATGGAAAAGACCATTCCCAATGATAAAAATTTTTCCTCAAATTGTGGAATCTCTCACACTCGTTGGGCAACTCATGGTGAGCCATCAACTATAAACGCTCATCCCCATACAGATTGTTCGGAAAAAATAGCAATTGTTCATAATGGAATTATTGAAAATCACGATTTGCTTCGTAAAAGATTAGAGGAAAAAGGACATAAATTTTCAAGTCAAACCGATTCGGAGATTATTGCTCATCTTATTGGAGATGTTCATAAAACCGGTAAATCTTTACATGAATCCGTCAGAGTAACTACAAAATTACTAATCGGAACTTACGGCTTAGTAGTTGTTTCAGAAGATGATCCGGGCGTAATGATAGTAGCAAGACGAGGAAGCCCACTAATAATCGGGGTAGGAGATGGTGAAAATTTTGTTGCATCGGATGCGGCTGCTTTGGTAACACATACAAAAAGAGTTATTTATCTAAAAGATAATGAAACTGCTAAAATTACTGCAGAGAATATTTTTATCAAAGATACTTTTAACGGAGAAATAGATAAGGAAATAGAAAGAATTCATTGGGATATTTCTATGATTGATAAGGGCGATTTCGAATACTATATGCTCAAAGAAATTTTTGAACAACCTCAATCAATCGAAAATTCATTTAGAGGAAGAGTTGAATCAAAATTTAATACGGCACGATTGGGAGGTATAAATATTTCTCCTAAAGAAATGCGAGATATTAAGCAAATTTGTATTGTAGCCTGTGGAACATCTTGGCATGCCGGACTGGTGGGTGAATATATTATCGAGGATTTAGCAAGAATCCCTGTTCGAGTTGAATATGCTTCCGAATTTCGATATCGCGATCCGATTCTCAAACCTGACACGCTTGTCATAACAATTAGCCAATCAGGTGAAACCGCGGATACGCTTGGGGCACTACGCGAGGCAAAAGCTCGTGGGGCAAAAGTCATGGGAATCACAAATGTTATCGGCAGTTCGATTGCAAGAGAAACGGATTTCGGTTCTTATATTCATGCCGGTGCAGAAATAGGCGTGGCTTCAACAAAAGCTTTCACTTCACAACTTACAGTTCTATTTCTTTTTGCTCTAATGATGGGAAGAATGAGGCATCTCACTCCCAGACAAGGAGCGGATTACCTCAAAGATTTAGAGAAAATTCCTTCTCAGGTTCAAGAAATATTGAATCAAAACGATAAAATTAAAGAGATTGCAAGAAAATATAAAGATGCAACGAATACCCTTTATCTTGGACGAGGATATAACTATCCGGTTGCCTTGGAGGGAGCTCTCAAACTAAAAGAGATTTCATATATCCATGCCGAAGGTTATCCGGCTGCAGAAATGAAACATGGCCCTATCGCCCTTATTGATGAAAACATGCCGGTTGTGTTTGTTGCTACGGATGATTTTATTTATGAAAAGATTCTTAGTAATATTGAAGAAGTAAAATCAAGAAAGGGCAAAATTATTGTCATTGCAAACAGCACTACAAAAGGTTTAACCAAACTGGCAGATGATATAATCTATATTCCCCGAACTTCTCGCCCGCTTACACCTTTGCTAACTGTAATTCCGATGCAACTTTTTGCTTATCACATTGCTGTTTTACGAGGGCTGGATGTTGACCAGCCGAGGAATCTTGCAAAAAGCGTTACTGTGGAATGATCTCTAAATTTTATTATAGAATTTATTCAACACAAAGGGCACAAAGAACACAAAGAGAAAAAAACAGATTCTTTATGTAACATCAGCAAGTGATGAGTCCATTTAGCAAACAAATGAAGTGGTTAAAAAATGGGAAAAATGTAATAAATTATCTGCAAGTAATCGAAAAAATTTACAATGTCACAAAGAATTGAAAAATGTAATGCCATTGCTTTGCGAGTAACGAATTACTCAAACACAAGCCAGATTACGCAATTCATCACAGACAGATTCGGAATGATTGGAGTTATTGCAAAAGGCAGTAGAAATCCTAAAAGCAAAATGAGTGGAGTCCTGCAGACTTTATCTCTATATGAATTAGTGATTTATAAAAAGGAAAATTCGCTCTCGCTTCTTAAAGAAATTACAGAAGTTAATGATAATTTTGAACTTTTGGATGATATAGAAAAAACAACCTGTGCTCAAGCAGGAGCGGAAATTTACTTACAATTATTATTAGAAGAAAATGATTACAAAAATTTTTTCATGCTTTTGCAAACTTATTTTACTTATCTTAAATCAGTAAAAAGAAATTTTATTATTATTTTCTGGAGATTTTTTCTTCGCGTATGTTCTTATCTTGGTTTCCCGCTAACTTTCGATAAATGCAGAATGTGTGATTCCAAAAATGTTGATGAAATGTATGGAATCACTTTTAAAGAAAGCGGTTTTATTTGCAAAAAATGTGTTAAAAAATTTCCTGTTAAAGAAAATCTGAAATGCAATTCAAAAACAATTCATTTGCTTGCATCAATCAATAATATTTCATCACAAATTAATTCACTTCAATTATCAAGAGATACGATTAGGGAAATAAATTCAATTTTTAAGATTTATCTCAATTATCATTTGCATAAACAAATTCATCTAAAAAGTTTGGAAATAATTTACTAACCGTAACTCGAACATCCTTGTTCGAATATGCAAATAGGGATAAAAGGCAAACAGAAATGTTTGCTTTACGGATTTTTATCAAACCATGAATATTTCCAATCCTGATAGTTCTCAGCAAGTCCGGCTTTTACCTGGTTTTCTAGAATATAACCAACAATTCTATTAAAATCTTTTCTATCACGGATAAAATGATCATAATTTTCGTGATGCCAAAATTGTCCGTGTTTGGTCAATATTTTATTTGCTTCATTTGCAGTATAACTTTTGTGATCCTTCATTATTTTTGCTAAAGAATATTGAATGTTCTTCGGGTTAGTTTTCGGTTTAATTATTATATGGACATGATTAGACATGATTGTAAAACAGACAAGTTTATATAGTTTTTTATGGTTAAAGAAAAGACTATCTCTTACAATATCGGCTATTTTGTTATTTTTTAGCCAATGAGGATTCTGTTTGCGTTTCCAAAGATAATCATCATATAGATCGAATAGTTCGTCATTGCATTTTGTTTTTAGATTATTGAATTCAGATTCCGGTGAGCTTTTCATTTCCTCATTAAATTTGTCTTTTATATTTTTTAATTGACGCCTAATCTCATCAGGTAAAATGAACTCTAATCTATATGTAATGAAGAACAAATAACCTTTTGGCTGGATGTGTGGCAAGTTTCTTCTGTAAAAATATTTATACTCTAAATTGCTGTTTTTCATATTATTATTTGGTTAACCGTAACTCGAACTTCCTGTTCGAATATGCAAACAGGGATAAAAGGCAAACAGGGATGTTTGCTTTACGGTTAATTTATTAGCAGACATTTCTTAATAGATTTTGTAACTCCATTTACTTTCAATTGATAGAAATATATTCCTGCAGAAACAGGATTGCTGTAATTATTTTTCCCGCCCCATGTTTTTTGATAAACTCCAAACTCCGCCGTCTCATTAACTAATGTTTTTACTAATTGCCCTTTTATATTGAAAATTTCGACCAAGACGTCTGAATTCGATTTTGCGATTGAGTAATTGATTTTTGTTGAATTTGTAAAAGGATTTGGAAAATTGCCGAGTAATTGTGAGAAAGTTATAACTTCACCATCAATGCCTTGACCCGGGGATACTTCAAATTGCACAGTTACATTTACTACCGCCTCATCAGGATCATTCGAAGTAATCTCAATATTTCCCTCATAATCTCCTACGGGTAATTGGGTTGCATCACAAGTTAAATAGATTGTTTGGCTTTCGGATGGTTCCACAGTACCGGAAATAGGTGAAACTTCAAGCCATTCTTCTTGTTCCAATAAGATTGTGGCTGTCAGTTGAATATTTGTAGCCTGATGTCCACCATCACCGTAGGAATCCTCAATCCAAATTTTCCATGTTCCATTCAATTCCTCTCCGTCGAATGCATCTATATTTATGGAATAATTACCGGAACTTAAGCCTGCACCGATTGTAACTTGCGTACCGGAAGGTGATTCCAGCAGGAAACTTCCCTCTTGGGGCCAATTATCTGTAGCCCAATGAAAATCCAAACTGATATTTGAAATTTCACCTGAATCAACGATATCATAATCTAACCAGCCATTTTCAGTATAAGTATTGTAATTATATGAGCTCGGGGAAGGACTGTCCGGAACGTTATATTCAATTTCTTCTTCAATTGCGGTTGTGTATGACAGGGAAAAGTTTAATCCCAATTCTCCGTCATTACTAATCAAAAATTCTGCATCTGTAGATGTGCCGGACTGACCTTCAACGGTAATCAAAGTATCAACTGATATATCCGGAAATAGTTGCTCACCGACAAAAAAAGTGAATGGATCAGGAGTGCCGATAAAAGGGTCATTTTCTATTCTACCCGATTCATCGGCAGTATGGATGTAGTAGGCTACTTGGCTTCCGATCGATGGGGCGGGAATATAGGCAGAATATGAATTTCCCCCTTCAAAGTTCATATTAATTGAAGTAAAATCTCCTCCATTTATACGGTAAAACACTTTTGTAGAATCCGGCAAAATAGGTTCTCCGCTGTACGAAATTATTTCTGCTTCAATCAAATATTCATCTTGAACGGGTGCTTCTCCGAGAATTGGATAATGTTCAATCCAAAGAGTGCCAAGGTCTGCGATTCCTTTTGTTCTGCAATGCAAAGCATCTGTAGATGCCCATGAACCGGTAAAACCGATAATTTCATATCCTGGCATGGCTTGTTCGTAAGTGGCGATTGCATCATCATCATAGGAAGAACCGGTAATTGGAAGTAAAACTTTTTTATTCAAAATCAAAGAGTTTGTATAAGGTTCATTATTTGGTGTGAAAACGCGGTAAATCTGATAGTTATTCCCATACGCAGAAATTTGTTCCGCAAAATAATCTGCAGTTTCTTCCAGTTCATCATACTGGGGATGAGTTTCCGGTACTGAGCGAATGAGCACTTTGTCCACATCCAGAAATTTACCCCAACAATCAATGTGATCAATATATGTATTATTCGGATCTGGGACAACGTGATAAGTATTTATCCCAAGATATTCATCCACAAATCCAGCAACTTCTTCGTGAGTGAGAGTGGGATTTTCATCCCAAATAAGTTCTGTGGATGCAGAAATTCCAAGACCGCCAGTCATATAATTTCCACCGGTGGAAATCAAATTCATTCCGAAAAGATTTATATCAAGAAATTCAGCAACTTCGATTGGAATATCATCATCATTAGGTCGGGGACGGTTATAAGGAAAATTCACAATTCCGAATTCATTATTACCGTCCACAATAAACCATGGTCCATAATCACGCGTCCAATATGTATCTGTGGGAGCAATTAAAAAATTGCAATTATCCATATTGGCACCGGCATTTTGATAACTGTTAGTAGCTTGGTTTTGATAAAAGGTGTTTGCTACAATAGTGGTAACAGTAACATTTTCGGACATTTCAGCCACAAGAGAAACTGGAATTCCGAGTGGATATCGAATAAGAACTCCCTGCATTCTGTTGAATTCTGCTATATTTCTTATGGGAGCGGGTGGGGGATCGGTAGGTTCAAAATCTCGCCCAATTTCATCAATTCTATTCAGTTCATCTTCAGTCATCCAGATTGGAAGACTGGATGGATTTTCCGCAAACCATTCGGCTTCTTTTGGGTTGCTTATCTTGTAATTCGGTAATTTGTTATTTGCTAAAAGCGAACTGCATACCAAAAATGTTACGAGGAGGCTTATTGTTTTTTTCATATTATTCCTTTAAAAAATTATTATTAGTGAAACTGCACGATTTTTTTTATTCGATAATTCTGTCAAATCCCATAAAAATAAATTCTGTAAATTGAACATCCTTTTTCGAATATAGAAAAAAAGCAAACAGGGATGTTTGCGCTACTATTTTTTTTATAAATTTTTAAAAAACTTGATTAATAAATACTTGTTTTGAGATATTGTTAAAAATTTATTAAAAGATTTTTTTTAGTAAAAAAAAATTAAACGATGAGTACTAAATGATAAAAAGGTTTCTAAAATTTGGTCTTCGGGGTATTGCTGGTGGATTAGTTGATAGCGCAGTTCTTTTTCTATTAACTGAATTTTTATTCAAGAATTATTTTCAATCTCATATAATTGCTCCGGCAATATCGTTCGAAGTGGGAGTGATTTGTACCTATTATATTTGCTACAAATGGATTTGGCATCACCGAGTTCATCATCATATTAAAGATTTTATCAAAAGATTTTTTTCCTATAATTTTGCAGCCCTTTTCTCGTTTTTTATTAAAATATCTCTCTTAAATTTATTCGCAGTCCTTTTTGATTTTCATGTGGTAATATGTAATCTTATGGCTTTATTTTTTTCCGGATTTTTTACTTTTTTTGC
>JAYEKN010000006.1:0-2372 GCA_034661015.1 Candidatus Cloacimonadota bacterium | reverse complement strand
TATTAATTAGATTGGAGAAAAAATGAAAAGAATAATTGTAATTTCTATTTTACTTCTAATTTTCACCGGATTATTTGCTCAAACCAAAGACACGCTTTACATTCTGGAAACAACCGATGTGCACGCTCGAATTTTTCCCTATAATTATTATACTGATGAACCCGATGAAATTGGTTTTGCTCAAGTTTATTCACGGATTCAAGAATATCGTAAAAAATTCAAAAATGTGATATTGCTTGATGGAGGGGATGCGATTCAGGGAACACCGATGGCTTATTATTTCCATAAAATCGAAAATGACAAACCTAATCCAATTATTCTGGCAATGAATGAAATGAAATACGATGCTTTCGCTGTGGGCAATCACGAAATCGAACAGGGAGTTGAAGTTTACACAAAGGCTATGAATGAATCCGAATTCCCATGGCTTTCTGCAAACTCCACTTTATCAGATAGTTCAACTTTTTTTCAACCTTACACGATTTTGGAAAAAGATGGTATAAAAATCGGTGTTATCGGATTGACTACTCCCGGAATCCCGACAATGCTGGATACTGTATGCTATCCGGGAATCACTTGGACAGATATGGTGAAAACAGCGCAAAAATATGCGAAAATTGTTCGTCCGAAAGTGGACATTCTCGTGGGTCTCTTTCATGCAGGATTTGATGCCGGTGAGGATGCTTATAAATCAAAGCAACTGGGATTGCCGGTTGCAAATGCTTCGGGCCTTGTAGCCGATTCAATTCCGGAATTCGACCTTATCTTTGGAGGACATTCGCACCGAGTAAAACCAAAGGAGAAAATCAATCCACCTGTGGATGAATGCATGAAAATAATTGCAGGAAAATGGGGAATCTATCTAGGAGTTTCAAAATTTGTTTTGGAAAAGAAAAGGAATAAGTGGAAAATTATTGATAAATCAGGCTGGGTAGAATCTGTTGCGGGACAAGAGCCATCAGCCGAAATATTGGTTTTGACGAGTGATTATCACGATGCGATTCTGGAATACATTCGCACAAATATTGCCGAAATTAGAGATACAATTTTGGGTACGAATTCCCGATTTGAAGATTCTCCGATTGTGGAATTGATCAATAAAGCGCAAATGGATTACACCGGAGCAGACATTTCTTTTGCTGCAAGTTTTCGCACCGATTATTGTTTCGAACCGGGAAAATTGCAAATTAAAGATGCCTACAGTATGTATCCTTATGAAAATTTTCTTTATGTTGCGGAAATGACCGGGCAGCAAATCAGAGACTATCTCGAGGCTTCTACAAAATATTATTTATTTGATGGCGAAATTGTGAAGACAAATCCTGAAATTGCCGGTTATCATTGTTCAATGGCGGAAGGAATTGATTACGAGATTGATTTATCCGAAAAAATCGGCAAAAGAATAAAAAATATTAAATTGAGTACATCCGGGCTACCGCTTCAAAATAATAAAAAATATAAAGTTGCTCTAAACAGTTACAGAGCAAGTGGTGGAGGCGGTTTGATGGAAGCAGCCGGCGCAAAGAATGCTCCGATTGTTTTTAAATCCAATGAAGAGATGCGAACAATTTTGATAAACTATCTCATGGAAAAAGGTTCAATCTCTGCGGAAGTGGATAAGAATTGGAAGATTTTGAAGTGAAATGAAAATTTAAAAGATTTTATCATTTCTACAAGGGCATGAATGCCCACGCTAAATCGAATAAAGCCGGATAAATCGGGCTTGGAAAAATAATGGGTGAATAATGCTTTGTTCGACGAAATATTTTAGTGGTGGTTTACCAGATTGTAAGACTTTCATCAATATTTACTAAATAATCGAAGAAATTGACAATGCAAATGGAAATAAAATTTTTGTTCAAAATGAAAGTGCTGTTTTCTTATCATAAATATTAGGAGCTATTAAGTGAAACCAAAAACAATATTAATGTTTTTACTGATCGCGATTTTTGTGGTTGTGTTATTACAAAACACACAAGTTGTGGAACTCAGATTACTTTTTTGGAAGTTGAGTATGTCGCGTATAATCCTTTTTCCCGTAACACTTATTATCGGACTAATTATCGGATTTATTATGGCAAAACTCGACAGTAAAAAGAAATTGACGAAAAAGGAATACGGCAAATCAGTATAATTCAGTAAAAGGTGAAAAAAACTTTCTGATATAACTTAGCCCACTTATGCAATTGCACGGTGTTTCGAGCCGTCTTTTCAGCAGAAGAAATTTTGATTTTACTTTCTAATTAGTGTACATCCGTAAAGTAGCCTTCTCAAGAAGTCACGGACCATTCCGTGACTAATTGAAAAAATTATCTATTAAGTTAATTAGCGTTATATTTGTGAGTTGGAAAATCTTAAGTCAAGTTCAAAAA
>JAYEKN010000005.1:2817-7211 GCA_034661015.1 Candidatus Cloacimonadota bacterium | reverse complement strand
TTAAACCTTGACATTAAAAGCACCAAACGGGGAAGTTGTACAAAAATTTTTTAATTGGATTGCGTGAAAAACATAAAAAAAGTTTTAAAAAAATGTTAGTTTTTTTGCTATTATGTTACTCAGAAATAAAAAGGAAAACTCAAAAATAATTTGTGACAGGATATTATGAAAAATATAAATATTATTAAAGGAAATATCCTTACTTCAATATCCAAAAAACAGGTGCAATTTTTGCCATCCGGTTTTATGGCATTTGGTAGTAATGGAACAATTTTGGAAGTATCCGAAAAAGATATTAGAGAAAAATATAATAAGGCAACTTTTCAGGATTTTTCTGATAAATTGATCCTCCCGGGATTTGTGGATACTCACAATCACTTATCCCAATTGGGTTTGGAAGGAATTTATAAGGGGGAATTGTTAGAATGGCTAAATGAATTGATTTTCCCGCGAGAAAGAAAAATGGAAGATACTAAATATGCAAAAAAAATATCGGAACTTTTCTTTCGGGAACTGCTTCGAAATGGTATCACCACAACATCCACGTATGTTTCAAACAATAAGAACGCTACGAATATTGCTTTTGAAGCTGCTGCAAAGGCTGGAATTCGTGCCAATATCGGCAACGTGTTAATGGATCAGAATGCCCCTGAATATTTAGTGAAAAACACGGATACAATGATGCGGGAATCTGAACAGCTCATAAAAAAATGGCACGGATTCGATGATAGATTGCATTATGCTATCACTCCGCGTTTTGCTATCGCTTGCTCTTTCGATTTGTTAAAAAGAGCAGCAGAGTTAGCCCACAAATACGATCTTGGCATACAAACCCATCTCGCTGAAAATGAAAGCGAATTGCAACTTGTGAAAAAATATTTTCCAGATAAAAAAAATTATACCGATGTTTATTATCAAGCCGGGCTTCTAAGTAGCAAAACTATTGTCGCTCATTGCATCTATTTAGATGCTGCCGAAAGAAAAATCCTAAAAAAAACAGGGACAAAGATTTCTCACTGCCCGTCTTCCAATCGCTTTCTCATTAGCGGTTTGATGCCATATAGAGAATATGAAAAGGAAAAATTGCCAATCGCCTTGGGAACTGATATTTCCGCCGGTTATAATCTTTCCATTCTTGACGAAATGAAAGAAGCTATCGAGACCTCAAAAATGATTAATTTTGTTAATGGGGAGAAAACTCACAACCCAATTTCAGCGGAGGAAGCATTTTATCTCGGAACTTTGGGAGGTGCGACAGCCCTTGGTTTGGGTGAAATTATTGGTAGTTTGGAAAAAGGGAAATCTGCAGATTTTATCATACTCAATCCGGAAAAAAGTTTTTTTAATATTGATAATGATTTTTTTGCAAATCCCCATCAGATTCTAGCAAAAATAATTTATGCAGGTAACAGACAAATTATTGATCAAGTTTTTATTCGGGGAATAGAGGTTGAAAAATAGATTTTCGTCTCTCGGATACGACAATATGGGAAAATCGAAATCCACCTTTTCAAGCGGTAAAAAATGTTAACAAACAGAAAGAGGAAAATCCCTAACTAACTGCTATTGCCTGAATTTTACGGAGCAATATAGCTAACTTATACACTTTTCCAAAAAATACGACAATATCCTTAAAGCACGGACTGGTAGCAAACAAGACGAATTTCTTTGAATGGACGAAATGTTATTCACAAATTGTTCACAATTGTTTACCGAACAATGGCAAGTTTAATCTTTTTGTAACTCCCACCGCATTTCAGAATGCAGAAATAGATTCCCGAAGCAAAATTATCGCCATTAAAGGGAACTTCCACAACCCCGGATTCATTGCTCTCGGATTCGATTTTTTTTACCAGATTACCGCTAAAATTATAAATGTATATCGTCGCATTTTCTCCCACTTCTGATGAAAATATAAATTTTCCAACTTGTTCATTATCAGAAATATTATAAGGATTGGGGAAAAATTTAAAAGAATTTTCAGCTGCAACAGTGCTGATTTGAGTTGTGTCTGTTGAATTGCCAAATTCATCAATTGCTGTGAGTCTAAATTCATAACTTCCATAATTCTCTATGTTGTATTGAAAATGCGTTTCAGTAATATAAGTCGAATCGGTAATAGTGGTAAATGTGGAACCGCCTGTGGGGCAATATTCAAGTGAATATTTAACATCCATAAATGTAGGTGCAAGAGCATCCCATGAAAATGTTACCAGTTTATTGTAAGAATAAATATTGAAAAATGAAATTTTAGGGTAATCATTTCCCGAATATTCCTCAAAATAAAAAGCCAAAAAACCATCCCATCCGGTTTGTTGAACAAAATCCAGAGTGCGATATTTTTCCCAATTCAACGAGAAAGAATCAGAAGGATAATGAATTGCCATTTTACCAATATCCGGCGATGGGGCATTTTGAAATACCACTGAGGAAAGTATCGTCATAGAATCAATAGTAGCTGCTATCTGCTCGGCAAATAGAGACAGCTCCCCCGAACCGAAATTCGATAATTCCGCATAAAATTCTCTCAGGTCAATACTTTCATTATTTATTGAATAGCATTGATCATACGCATTCTCAAAAACATCATGATAAATTGTATCTGAATATGTTGAACAAAAATCATACAACAATGGATTCATGAATTCCAGATAGTTTTGAGTTCTTATCGCCGATAAACTAACTTTACTCCAGCCAGTTTGATAATACATTGTGTAGGAATTTACATAGCGAAGGACAGTTTCAAAAGCAAATTCTTCCGAGGTGGACTGGGGATTATCAACCAAATAATTAAAAAGTCCGCACTCTGCTGCCGGTAATTCGGGATTCGCTCCATAAAACATTCCATCTCCGGGAACTGTTAATTCCGAACCGATAATGATGTCGCAGAAATTGTAAACTTCTCCAATCACTTCAGCCGTCTGCATATCGCATGCATCGAAATCCAAAATATCAAGATGAGATGTAATTCCCGAAATTGCTTGCTGTAATTCTCCGTTCGCCACTCCAATAGTTCCGCCATCGTAATCGGTGCAGATACTTTTTATCAGAAATCTTTCTCCGTTTTTTGACCACCCGTTCCCATGATCCCAAAGAATCAGCATTGTTTTTTGGGATGGGTAATGTAAGAAGCCCCAATTGGCAAAATCAGTTACTTGCTGTGGATCGGCAGAATTTATTTCTCCCAAATCTTCGAGGAGTATAGAACAAATAGAATCGGGATATATATCATGCTGAATTTCGTATCTTCTACAAGTTGTGAAATAGGGGGGATGACTCAAGTCATTGTTTGGATCAACTTGAACAATTACGTTTACAGAGTCGTTATATACGACTTCTTCCATCTCATTGATGTCCTTGAAACTGGCTTCGCTAAGGCTGTTATCGGCTGCCATATAAATCAAAACCGTCCATTGGGCGGAGGCGAAGACGGGGGAGACCATCCCTGCGAATAGCATTATTAATAAAATTTTTTTCATTTTTTCCTTATGAGTAAATTTTCACTCTTGGGATTATTTATAATGCATTGGAATGTTATGTTTCGTATGATGAATAGTTGATATAACCGCAGAAATAATAACAATCAACGCACCGAACACAGTAATTAATTCCGGAACTTCATTCCAAATAATCCAGTCAATAATACCTGAGAATACAACGGCAAGATAGATAAAGGGGGAAATTGTGGTTGTGGATGCATATTTTACCGAAAGGATAAGTAGCAACTGGAACATGGCATAAAACACACCGCTCACAAGAAGATATAACCATAAAATGCCATGCGGGGTGCTCCATGTGGGAATTGTCCATATGCCCATAATCACTGTTGTGATAGCGAGATAATAAAACATAACGATTTTCACCGGTTCATTTTTATCATCCAGTATCTTGATAATTACCGTAGAAAGTGCTGAGAGGAATCCTGAGAAAAGTGCGATAAGATCTCCCGGATTTAAAAAACCTCTTTCCGGATGTAACACCATTGTTACCCCGATAAATCCGGTGATCATCACAAACAAAATTTTTAGCGAGATTTTTTTGCGAAATACAAAAAATGCAATAATAGGAATGAAGATCGGGGTGGTACTTTGCAAGAGGGTGGCATCAACAAGGGGAATGAGTTTTACTGCGAAGAAGTAGAAATACATCGAAAGAAGTCCGATAATTGCTCTTCCGAAAACGAGTTTGGAATTCTTTGGTTTTAAGCTGTGTTTCTTGTCACGGAACACCCATGGGAGGATTACAATAAGAGCTATAAAATTTTGGAAGAACATAATTTCCTGAGTTTTCAAACCTTCAACCGAACATTCTTTTATGAATGCGGACATGATGGAAAACCCCAGAAAGGCAATGATCACGAGGAAAATCCCTTTAGCAGGATTAAGGTTTTTTTC
>JAYEKN010000005.1:0-2717 GCA_034661015.1 Candidatus Cloacimonadota bacterium | reverse complement strand
GATTTTATGGATTGTGTTGAATGTGATGGTGTGCAAAAAACGGGTTCACCTTACCCATAGCATTTTTGACCACTTTAATAACTTCCTAATAATTTCTGGTTCGTTATCATATTTATTTTTTCCTGCAAGAGGATCAATTCATAATAGGCGCGAATATTATCAAATTTGGCAGTAAAAAGTTTTTCGCGTTCTGATTCCATATCCGACAAATCCACTTTCCCGAGTTGATACTTTTGACGGGTCAGATCAAAATGTCTTTCAGTCAATTTTTCCTGTCTTTTTAGTAGTTCAAGGTTTTTCATTTGCTGTTGTAATAATTTCACTTGATATGCAAAATCATTATTTTTCTCTTTTTTTATATTTTTCAGATTCAGTTTAGATATTTTTAGATCCAATTTTGAAGATCTGTATGAAGGATAATTTGTTAAGGGATTTAGAAGCGGATATGAAAGAGACAACGTATAGGAACTGGAATTTGATGAGTTAAAATCATTCACTATCTTATCAACTTCTCCCCAATTCCAATTTTTGCTCATTGAAAATCTCATTGTGGGTAAAAAGCTTAATTTATCTTCAAAATAGCTCAACTTTGCTTGCTTCAAACTTTCTTTCGAATATTCAATTGATAAATTATTTTCTTCGATAAAAACAGGATTAGATTCATCCCGTTGGATAGTCATCCTACGGGATTCATCTGCAAGTTCAAAATCCAAATCCTCGAATTCGTAATTCTCCCTATCGGAGATGTTGATAAAAAAGCAAAGATTGGTTATGCTGTTTTCGTAATTGTTAGAAGCTTGCATCGAATCAATTTTTACTTGGTATAAACTGATTTTTGCCTGCTCCACATCAAGCGTCGAAGCTTTTCCATTGTCAAAAAGTGTCTGTGTATGCGACATATCCATTTTTGATTGCTTTACTTTTTGGGCTGAAATTTTCAAATATTTTTTTGCTTTCAAAACGTCAATGTATTTTGAAATAACATCATAGATGAAGTTTTTCCGATTTATTTCGTTATTCAACTTTTCCTGTTTAAGAGAAGATACGTCTTTTTTTATGGAAAAATAGCGGTAGTCATTGCTGGATATGGATTCGGATAAACTTATCGAGCCACTTTTGTTGGTTGTCCCATCAGACGTTGTGCTGGATATGCCATACTGTGCAGTCGGCAAAATATTCAGAAAGGATGAATACAGATTATTTTTTGACTGTTCCAACTCATAGTTTTGTTGAATCATCGAATATGAATTTTTCAAGCCGGATTGAATTGCTTTGTGAATGCTCAAAGTCTCTGCAAAAATAACACCGGAACAAATAGTAATTATTCCAATCAAAATTACTGCGATTTTTTTTATTTTCATTTGCTACCACCTAAAAGTTATATTATTATTAAATAAATTATATTACAAATGGCAAACATCAAGCCCAGCAAACCACCTAAAATTACAAGCGGTTTAGTGAGATACAACTTTGCTTTACTTTCCACAAATTTGATATTTTCATCTGATAGAATTTCGAGGATTCTTTCTTTGATCATATATCTTTCCAGAATCTCCGGAACAAAAACACAAATTAATTCCCTTGCAAAATGAAGCGTTATGTCAGTGATGAACTTCCGCACTTTTTCACATATAAATTCCGGCACATATTTGAAAATGTGATTGTTTAACCACCCGATAATTTTTCCTGAAAAATTGAGAGCGAATTCTCTCGGTTTTGAATTTTCAAATTCTTCGTGATTAATTTCAATGTAAGTTGTTAGTTGTTCCGAAATTTTATTTGATAATTTATCGCGTAAAAGGTACAAAAGACCAAAGGGAAGTTTCACTCCCAGCAATTTACGTTTTCTCGGATGAAAGAATATCAGGAGTAAAAAGTAGCAAAAAAATATTCCAAAAAAGATATTCAGAAAGAAACTGATAATTATCAAATACCAAGGCATTAGAAACTCCGTCCGATTCCTCCGCCCCCGCTGAGTCCACCACCGAAACCTCCAAAACCACCAAAACCACTGCCTCCACCAGACCAACCACCGGATCTGCCACCCAAACCACCAAGCAAAAGCAAGGGCAAAAATCCGATTCTACCACGCATAAAAAGAGATATGACAAGCAAAGTAATAATGAACTTAATTATTGCACCTGTAGCAGATCCTTCCCGATGCGGGATTTCTTTGGGAACTCCGGTAAGTTGAACGCCATAGTTCTTTGCAGCAACAGATGCGAGGGCAAGTGTCCCTTGCAGAACTCCCTTATTCCAATCATTTTTTTTCAGGTAAGGAACAATATAATCATCTGCAATCTGCCCACAAAGTCCATCAGGTAAAAATCCTTCTGCACCGTATCCGGTTTCAATTTTTAATTTTCGTTCTTTCACTGCAATAAGGAGCAGAACTCCTGCATCGGTTTTTTTGCTTCCAACACCCCATTTCGCATAAAGGTCGGTTGCATAACGATCCGGATCTTCACCTTGCAGATCGGGAACCACGGCAACCGCAAGTCCAAAATCTGTTTTCTGTTTCAGTTCAATCGCTATATTATCAAGCTGTTTGATTACAGAACCGGATATTACTCCGGCAAAATCATTTGCAAATCCTTTTGGCTTTGGATATACTATTTTACCTATAAGCGCAGATGAAATGAGAATAAAAAAAAGTAATATAAAAAAATGTTTTCTTTTGTTGATTAATTTCATAAATTATTTCCTATCTATCCGTT
>JAYEKN010000004.1:4725-7233 GCA_034661015.1 Candidatus Cloacimonadota bacterium | reverse complement strand
GGAATGTATAATGGACAAACAATTCAGGGCTTTTCTACTACAAACAGCCCGTCACCTTTTGGCGTTTACGATATGGCTGGAAATGTGTGGGAATGGTCAGATAGCTGGTGGAGTGATTCTTCTTCCGGCCGTGTCTTCCGCGGTGGTGGTTGGCTCAACAACACAAGCAACCTGCCTTCTTGGATTCGCTACAACATCAATCCGACTATTAGCGACTACAATGTAGGTTTTCGTTGTGTTCGTCCGTAAGTACTTTCATCGTTACGCTTTGTGCTGTTATGCTTTTACGCTTTTCTTTTGCTTCTTTTTTTAAAAGAAGAAGGCGCGGCGAAATTTTTTTATTCAAGACCTTCAAGGTTTTCAAAAACCTTGAAGGTCAGAGGAATATGAATGAATGAAGTAAAGATATTACCAGCGTTGTATGATTTAATCGTCTGGTTTTCACCAAAATTAAGTAATTATCCCAAGAAGTATAAATACACGCTTGGCGATAGGATATTAAGCATTAAATTAGATATTTTAGAAAATATCATAGATGCCAAATATTCCGGCAAAAAGAAATCTTATTTTCTTCGGAAAGCAAATTTGCAATTGGAAAAATTGAGATTCTTAATTCGCCTATCTAAAGATTTGCAATGTATATCTATCAAGCAATATGAACAAACAGCAAAAAGAATAAATGAGATAGGTAAGATGGTTGGCGGCTGGGAAAAGCACAGTAAGATGAGAAATAAGTAATGGGCAAAAAGAACAAAAATATCTATCACCAAATAACTGCTTTTGAGAATTTATGGAAAGCAGCCAGAAAAGCCAGAAGAGGAAAAAGATATAAAAATGAAGTTTTGGATTTTGAATATAATTTGGAGAAGAATCTATTTCAAATAAAACAGCAATTAGAAGAAGAGAATTATATTTTCGGGAATTACTATCATTTTACGATAATCGAACCAAAAGAAAGGGAAATCTATGCCGCACCTTATCGAGATAGAGTAGTTCATCACGCTTTATGTAATGTTATCGAGCCGATTTTAGATAAAGCGATGATATATGATACTTATGCCTGTCGTATAGATAAAGGAACTCATAAAGCTTTGGATAGAGCACACAAATTTTTACGAACAAATAATTGGGTGCTGAAAATGGATATAAAGAAATATTTTTTTACGATTGATCATAATATTCTTTTGGCAGATATACATAAGAAAATTCGTGACGAAAAAGTAATGAATTTGATCAGTAAAATATTAGACACTTATAAAAGTGGTTCAGAATATTATTTTTCATTTCCCGAAGATGATCTTTTTGATTATGGAAGATACAGAGGTTTGCCGATCGGAAATTTGACCAGTCAGTTATTGGCAAATTATTTTCTGAATAAGCTGGATCGTTTCATCAAGGAAAAGTTAAATTTCAAACATTATATTCGCTATATGGATGATTTTCTGATTTTTTCAAAAGATAAGGTTAGATTAAAACATGCATTTGAGAAAATATTAACTTTTTGTAATTCAAAACGCATGAAACTACACGATAAAAAATGTCAATTATTTCCTGCTAAAAATGGTGTCAAATTTCTTGGTTTTCATTTGTATAAAAATAGGCGTAGAATCTTAAGAGAAAATATAAAACGATTTAAAAAGAGATTTAAGAAACGATGTGGAGAATATTCAAATGGTGAGCTTGCTTGGGAAAATTTGCTGATGTCTTTGAATGGTTGGTTAGGATATGCTGGTAATAAAAATAATAAAAAAATAATCAATCGTATTCTGCGGAATATTGAGTTTTCGCATCCGGAAAAAGATATAAAGGCAAATTTTATATGTTAGTATATTTACAAAGGGATAGGTCGTTAATTCTTCCAACCGTGTCAAACGCGGTGGTAGTTGGAACAACAACACAAACAACCTGCAATCTTGGAATCGCAACAACAACAATCCGACTAATAGCAACAACAATGTAGGTTTTCGTTGTGTTCGTCCGTAAATACTTTTTGTTAGCCGGAATTTTATCTGCAAAAGCAGTTAAAAGAGTGCGTGAAAGTACAGACTTGTTCCTGCTCGAAAGGGCAAAGATGATTAAGAAAAGGGCAATTAGTAGGTTTCGAAAGTTGTCCTTTGTTTAGAAATGTTTTGCACTTAACAAAAGTATAAGTGCTCAGATTGAAAGAAAAGCAAGAAGAGCACACACGCTCGAAACATTATATGCAATTATCATCTCCCTTTTTATCTTTCTTAAAAAATGATAAAAAAATCTTTGCGAAAGTTATCTCCAAAAGCGATCTGGAAATGTTCATCAAACCTTTAAGACAAAAAAACCAGTATCTTTCGCAAAGATTTTTTTTATCAGGTAAGTCGGGGGTTAATGAGAAACATAAGCTATGAATTTAACCATTTTATCCTTAGATTCGCCCATGGCGAAATGGTTTAACCCCCGTTTTTAAGTGGACTCATCCTATTAGATTAATTTTCCATAAAAGTTTACAGATTATTTCCAAACCGTATTTATCAA
>JAYEKN010000004.1:0-4625 GCA_034661015.1 Candidatus Cloacimonadota bacterium | reverse complement strand
ATTTAACCATTTTATCCTTAGATTCGCCCATGGCGAAATGGTTTAACCCCCGTTTTTAAGTGGACTCATCCTATTAGATTAATTTTCCATAAAAGTTTACAGATTATTTCCAAACCGTATTTATCAACACAAATTTTCGCAAACGGAGATTAATAAATTATGATTAAAAATATTATTTCAAAACTCCATCCTTTTTATGACACTTTGGTTCCTATTTGGAATTACAGAATAATTTCTAATCAAGTGATTTCAATAAAGTTAGGGAATATTGTATTAGCAATCTCACTATTTTTGATTTTGTGGATAATTATGAGAAAACTGCTTGTCAAACTGATTTTTCCGTTCTTCAAGAAGAAGGTTGAGGATGTAAAAACAAACAAGTTAATTGAAAATCTTTTTTACTTGTTTTTTGGAGTAATTATCTTAGCATTTTCTCTTAACATCCTCGGTTTTTCCTTTAAGGTTCTTATGTCAATATGGGCTGCAAACATCTTCAACATTAAGGATAATCCTGTAAATTTGGGTAATCTTATTATCGGATTTGTAATTCTCATTTTTGGTTTACGATTATCTAAATATTTTTCGTTAGAGATCAATAAACTTTTTCAAAAAAGAATGGATTTAGATATTGATACAAGTAAAAATATTGAAACTCTGATTAAATATATCCTTATCATAATTGTAATCTTATTTTGTCTGTCAATTGTCGGAATCCCCCTTACAGCATTTACGATTATAGGTGGTTCGCTTGCGATCGGAGTTGGTTTCGGAAGCAAAGAACTTCTCAATAATTTTATTAGTGGGATGGTCTTAATGAGTGAAAAGCAGCACAAAATTGGTGATATTATCGAAGTAGAGAACAATTCAGGAATTATCGAACATATTGGGGCTCGCTCAACGAGAATCCGAACTTTTGATAATATGAGAATCACAATCCCGAATAGTAAATTGATGGAGAATACAATCACCAATTGGTCGCTAATTGACACAATCGTTCGCAGGAAAGTAGTGGTCGGAGTTGCTTATGGATCACCTGTAAAAAAGGTTGAAAAATTGATAATGAGAGCTGCAATTGAGCATCACAAAATTGAAGAAAAACCGAAACCCACAGTACTTTTTCTTGATTTTGCAGATAGTTCACTCGTTTTTGAGGTCCGCTTCTGGACAAATTTTGAAAAACCAATTGATATGCTTCAGATTGAAAGCGATCTCAGATTCCGCATTGAAGAGCTCTTCCGAAAAGCAGATATCGAAATTGCTTTCCCCCAACTTGATGTTCATCTTGATTCCAATCGTCCAATAGGGAAAAGTGAAAATGGATAATTAGAGTCTGTCCGTAAAGTATAGATTTTTCGACCTCACCCCGACCCTCTCCTATCGAGGAGAGGGAGACAAAAGTTCCCCTTCTCTTTGAAGAGAAGGGGTTAGGGGATGAGTTGTAAAAAGGATGAAGAATATATTTTACTTGATATGCTACTTTACGGATGGTCACTAATTACCATATCAAGACATAATTCTAAAAATCCAAAATAACCGGAGAATCATAAAATGATGCATTTTTTAATTGTATTAGACAGACAAATTTTTCTTTTTTTTAACAATACAATTGCCAGCCCAATATTCGATATTATTTTTCCTTTCATAACCGAGGAAAAAAATTGGATTATACCGGGATTAATCGCACTAATTATTTTTGTAATCGTAAAAAAAAAGCAGGCAATTCCGGTTATTATTTTAATAATTATCACTTTTGCCCTGACCGATTTGATCGCTTATCGCTTTTTGAAACCTCTTTTTGGACGATTACGTCCGTGTAATCCCGCTTATTTTAACAACGGAATACACATTTTTTTAAAAGGGGGAAGGTTTTTTTTTGGTCACAAATCATCTTTCGCTTTTCCATCCAATCACGCAGCAAACATTTTTGGTCTTGCTACCATGCTCACTCTTTTTTATCGAAACCGTTTTTATTATTTTTATTTTTTTGCTCTGTTAATCGGTTTCTCACGTATTTATATTGGTGTACATTATCCCTTGGATATTTTTGGAGGAGCAATTTTGGGAATATCGGTTGGCGGAAGCGTTTATTGGGGATATTTTGGAATCCTAAATTTTAGACGCAAAATTGCCGAAAAATTAACAACGAAAGAGTAACGGCGAAAAAGGAAAAACGGAGAAGGGAAAACGGAAAATTTGGTTTATTGAAACTGTCAGCGATAGTGATGAATTGTTATCGGAAGTGCAATATTCTCAAAGATTGAGATCGAAAATTTAGACCGCCCAACATCAAGACAAACAAAACTTGACATCATATTTGTTGAATAAAAAAAAACGGTTACTAAAATAATATCACAAGAAGGAAGGAAAAATGAAAAAATTAATTATTTTGACCGTAGTTCTCCTCATTTCAGGCTCTCTTTTTGCCGTTTATAATGTTGGTGATACGGTCAATGATTATAGCTGGACAGATAATACGGGTGCAGCCCATTCAATTTACGAATTGACTGAGCAGGGAACAGCCGTTGTATTATTCTGGGGTGGTACAAGTTGACCAAGTTGTACAGCGGCGGCGCCGCTTTTTGAAGACCTCTGGGTCGAATATACTAATGCTGGGCAAAATGTGTATTTCATCTCTCAAACAATCTGGCCAAACAGTACTTATTATAATGGCATTGGGAGTTCAGGGCCATTCGGAAATGGCTATATTCCTCTGTTTGCTGTAATTGGAGCATTAAATGTCTGTTATTACAACGGCAACTATTTTTCAAATGTTCAATCAGCATTAGATACGGCTATTGAAACTTTTGGGTTAACTGCAAATTTTGACGCAGTTGTAACAAATGGACCAGCCAATCTTGGAGTTCAATTCATTGATCATTCTTTTTCTCCCGAAGGAATTGACAGTTGGGAATGGGATTTGGATGGAGACGGAACTATTGATTCCACAGAACCGGAACCTTTCCTTCTCTATACTGAAATTGGATCTTATGATGTAATTTTAACTGTTACCAGTCAAGGTGAATCGGTAACAAAAACTTCTGAGGATTTTATCACTGTTACAGATGGAAGTGCTATTTCAGGTGAAGTGGCAGGTATTTGGACTCAGGAGAATAATCCTTATTACATTTCTGATGATACTTCAATTCCGGTAGATGCAGAATTGACGATTGAACCCGGCGTAACAATCAATGTTGCCCCAGACAAAATGATAGAAGTTAAGGGCAAGTTGGTTGCAGATGCCATTGAAGACATTTCAAACCCAATCATTATTACTTCAGATGAAAACTGGAAAGGTTTTTACGTCTTTAATTCTCAGCAAGATAATATTATCAGAGGATGTAAAATTTCCAAAGCAACTGATGGTGCAATACGGATTGATAATTCCCATGTTCAAATTATTAAGAACGTCTTTTTTGAGAATGAAAGTTCCTCTAAGGCAGCAGCTATTGATGTGAATAATTCGGATACAGTATTGGTTAGGCAAAATATTATTGCTAATAACACAAGTGGAAATTTAACCGGTGGAATTCAATGCGTTGGTTCTGCAATAACAGTAGAAAACAATATTTTCGCCAACAATTCCGGCACTTTTGGAGCAGCAGTTCTCAAGAGCGGTTCGGATGCAAATTTTGTGAACAACACATTCATCAATAATGAATCTACAAATGGTACACCCTATCTCTTTTTCTTATTTAATGCTTTCCCGACATTCTATAATTGTATCATTCAAGAAGATGTTGCGGATTTATTCTTTGCCCCCTATGGACCTCCTACGATTACATACACCTGCATAACCAGTGGTTTTGAAGGCGAAGGAAATATTGATGAAGATCCGCTGTTCATCGCACCAACTGCCGGAATCGGCACGGGATATGATGCTCTTGCAGCAAATTGGGCATTACAAACCGGTTCACCTTGTATAGATGCCGGTACTCCTGATCCTGATTATTTTGATTTAGATGGTTCCAGAAATGATATGGGTGCTTTTGGTGGGCCAACTCCATACGAAAATATTTGTAACGCCATAGGTGAACCTCAATCTGAAATTGCAGTTGGAACGATTCAATCTTTTCCAAATCCATTTATGAATTCAAGCACGATCAGTTATGCTCTTCAAAATGCGAAGAACGTAAATATTGCTGTTTACAATATTAAAGGTGAAAGAGTGCGGACTCTTGTTAGCGGTTTCCAATCTCAAGGCGAACATAATACAACTTGGAATGGAAATGATAGCAATGGGAATCAGGTTTCAAGCGGATTATACTTCTATAGACTAAAAGCAGGAAATAATACTCAAATTATAAACACTATACTTCTCAGATAGCTTCTTTATTCAATCTATATAATAATATGCTCCTACTGTTACTTTTGACGGTAGGGGCTTTTTTTATTTTGTATATTCGCTGAAGGGAAAAGGGGGAGGGGAATTATGAATTATGAATTATGAATTGTGAATTGTGAAATTGAAAAAAAATAGCCTATCCGTTTACGGATAGGAAAAAAATCGGACAAATTATCTTACGCCATTTATGGCGTTTTGGGGAGAAATATACGGGCGTGAACGCCCTTGATTATTTCGTTTGTTTTTTTACCCAGCCATGAATGGCTGGGCTATTAAAAAAACA
>JAYEKN010000003.1 GCA_034661015.1 Candidatus Cloacimonadota bacterium | reverse complement strand
ATCAACTCACGGCTGACAGAGATGGACAATTTGCTGTTATCATTAAGAATCAGTGGAGAATTGTTTTTGAACCAAATCATGAATCTATCCCAAGAAAAGAAGACGCTGGGATTGACTTGAATGAAATTACAAAAATAACCATTACATGGATTGGTGATTATCATGGCTAATATAGAAACAAATCAATTCTATCCCGATTATGCAATTCATCCAGGTGAAATTCTTGATGAAACCCTTGAGGCCAGATGCATAAAAAAAACCTTATTTGCGGAGAAATGTGGGATTTCCAATAAAACAGTAAGTCAAATTGTTAATGGCAAATCAGCTATCACTCCTGAAATGGCTATTAAATTTGAAAGGGCTTTAGGTAATTCGGCATCATTGTGGATTAATTTAAATACAGACTATGAACTTCATTTGGCAAGAGAAGCTGATAAACTGAAACTAATTGCAGAAAAAGATTGGCTTAAAAAATTTCCCATAAAGCAGCTCATTGATTACGGCATTCTTCCAAAACGAACAAATATAGTTGATAATCTTTCTGACTTGCTTTCATTTTTTGGAGTTGGAAGCATATCTGCATGGAATGATTTTTATCTATCACCTAATGTTGTTTATAGAAAATCTCCAACCTTTAAAGCTAAACCTGAATCAGTTGCAACTTGGTTGAGAATTGGAGAAAAATATGCTGAGCACATATCTTGCTCGCCATTTGATAAAAAAACATTTAAAGAAGCCTTGAAAGAAATTCGTTGTTTGACCAAAGAGCACGCACCATATTTTCACAAAAAAATGGTCGAGCTATGTAAGAATTCTGGGGTTGCGCTTGTATTTGTTCCAGAACTACCAAAAACACATATCAGTGGTGCCACTAAATGGATTAATTCTAATAAAGCCATGATTGTTTTGAGCCTAAAATATAAAATGGAAGAACATTTTTGGTTTAGCTTTTTTCATGAAGCGGCTCATATTATTTTACATGGTAAAACGAAAGTGTTTATTGATAATAATGGGGATCGTACTTCAAAACAAGAAATAGAAGCGGATGCATTTGCTTCGAATATGCTAATTCCCCCAAAAAAACTATCGGTGTTTTTATCAAACAAAAAGATATCACATGCAGCGGTATTAGCATTTGCAGAAACAATTGATTTGTCTCCAGGAATTTTGGTAGGAAGGCTACAGTATGATAAAATCATTCCATATAGTTGGCTTAATAAGTTAAAATGTAAGTTTGATTTTTCAAAACAAAAACAGCGAAATGCCCAACAAAACGGTTAACCAGACCGCGAGAACGTTTGCCGAATTCCGAGAAAGCTATTGGAA
>JAYEKN010000002.1 GCA_034661015.1 Candidatus Cloacimonadota bacterium | reverse complement strand
TCTAATTAATTTTTTTAAGTTTTTGTTCCCATTTATTAATTTACAATCTTCCACCCATCAGCAGAGTCATAACAGCTTTTTGAGCATGAAGTCGGTTTTCCGCTTCGTCGAAGACAACGCTTTGGGGACCGTCAATAACTTCATCGGTAACTTCCATATCCCTATCTGCTGGAAGGCAGTGCATGTAAATTCCATTTTTATCGATCAACTTCATTTTTTTTTCATCACAGATCCAGTTTTTATTTTTTTCAAAGAGACCTTTCATACCTGCCAAATTTTCTTCTTTGACCAGTTTTCCATTTTCATCTACCTGAGCAAAATAATCCATTGCACCCCAGGATTTGGGATATACTACATGTGCCCCTTCAAAAGCTGCTTCCATATCATCGGTTTCTTCAAAGGATGAATTGTTCATATTTGCATATTCTTTACATTTATTGATAATTTTTGGGTCGAGCTCGAATCCTTTAGGACGGGCGAGCACGACATCCATTCCGAGTAAGGACGGAGCAAGAGCAAGACTTTGGGGAACGGCAAAGGGCTTTGCAGTGGAACCTGAATAAGCCCAGCTGATTACGAATTTTTTCTTCTTGAAACCACCGAGTTTTTCTTTTACAGTAAGCATATCAGCAAGTGCCTGACAGGGATGGTAAACATCATCCTCCATATTAATAACCGGAATGTCTGCCCAATATGCAAACTCCTTCAAAGATTCATGAGCAAAGCGGTAAATCCAGTGGGATGGTTTTCCATACATTCGAATTGCAAGGGCGTCACCCGTACGGCTAAGGACACGTGCAACGTCGCTGATTCGTTCTGTTTTGTAAGGAATTTCATATCCTTTTCGAGCTGGGGTATAGGTTTTGCCGGGTTCGAGTTCGATATAATTTCCACCGAGCTGCTGAATTCCAGCTGCAAAAGTGCTTCTCGTTCTGAGGGAACTATTAAAAAACATTGAATAAAGAGTTTTCCCCTTTAGGATATGAGAAGTATCTTCATTCATCGCAAATCTGGTTTTCAGTTCTTCAGCGAGTCGTAATAAAGACTCCCATTCTTCTTTTGTGTAATCTATCTCAGGACTTAACCAGTCCCGACCGAGGAATTTGTTTGATCGCATGTTTTTCTCCTTCAAATATTTTATTGTATTTGTTAAATTATTATGAAATTCTCCACCAAGTAGAATACCTTAATTTTTTTTCGGTAAAGAATTTTTCAGAAATCCTATCCAAGGAATTTATTTGATAATTCCCAGATTAAGGATGAATTTCAGAGGGTTATAATTAGTTGTATATAAAGATGCAGGAGAGTCGTCGGATTTTGTAAATAAAGGAAATCATATTTTCCAAGCCGTTATATTTTTCCATATCCGTTCATCTCCTTTGTAATTAATTTGAAAATACGAATTTCTAAGCGAGATTGTTTTCTGTCAATTTATTTGGTATTTTCTTCCTTCTTATTGTCTTTCTGTTTAGTCTTTTTATCCTCTTTTTTTTGCTTTTTTGGTTTGAATTTTCCACAATTTTGAGTTGGAGAAGTTACCATTCCCATCCACTTAGACGAGAAATTATCACAGTGCCTACTTTTCCAAAAAACACAATTTTGACATTCAATTTTTACATCGTCAGACATAATTACCTCTTTTTTATATTTTTTCACAAGACACGAGGGGATTCGTGTGCTACTTTTGCATTAACTTCTATCCGCTTTCAAAACTGCCAGAAATGCTTCTTGAGGAATACTCACGTTTCCCTGTTGTCGCATTCTTTTTTTACCTTTTTTCTGTTTCTCGAGAAGTTTTCTTTTGCGGGTAATATCACCGCCATAACATTTTGCGGTAACATTTTTTCTAACTGCTTTGATCGTGCTTCGGGCGATGATTTTTTTCCCATCTGCTGCTTGAATAGGTATTGTGAAAAGATGACGGGGGATTACTTCACTTAATTTTTTCGTAATACTTTTTCCCCAGTTATAGGCTTTATCCTCGTGAGTTATGAAAGACATCGCATCTACTTTATCATCATTTATCAGAATATCAATTTTTTTTACATTAGATTTTCTAAACTCTTTAAATTTATAGTCGAATGAAGCATAACCGCGGCTTACGGATTTTAATCTATCATAAAAATCGAATAAAATTTCAATGAGGGGAAATTCATAAGAAATGGCAACACGCGTTTCATCCAAATATTCGAGATTAGTTTGAATTCCACGTCTCGTTTGGGCCAAAGTCATAATATTGCCGATGAAATCGGAACGAACCAAAATTTCACATTCCATTATCGGTTCTTTCACGTATTCAATATCCATAATTTCCGGGAATTGAGCCGGATTATCAATTTTCACTTCTTCATTGTTTTTTAACCCAACCAGAAATTCCACACTCGGAGTAGTGGAAATTATCGCAATATTATATTCGCGATTTATTCTCTCTTTAAAGATTTCGAGATGTAGCATTCCCAAGAAACCGCAACGGAATCCAAAGCCCAATATCATCGAGCTCTCCGGCTCATAAACAAGCGAAGTATCATTCAACTGAAATTTTGCGAGAGCGTCTCGAAGGTCATTGTAATCTTCGCTATCCAAAGGAAAAATTCCACTGAATACCATTGGCTTTGGTTCTTTGAAACCAGGTAGGGGATTCGTTGTCGGATTATTTGTCAATGTAATCGTATCACCAACTTTTGCCTCTCGCACCTGCTTAACACCGGAAATAATATAACCTACGTCCCCGGCGGTTAATTCCCTGCACGGTTCCATTTTTATACCGAAATGTCCGATGTCTTCAACTTCCACTTCCTTCTGCGTTGCTAAAAATATGATTTTGTCCCCTTTTTTAATCTTGCCGTCAAAAATTCTCGTATGAACAATAACTCCGCGATATTGATTATAGATCGAGTCAAAAATAAGAGCACGAGTTTTATTTGTTGAAGATTTGGGAGGAGAAATTTTTTCAATGATCAAGGGAAGTACTTCCTCTACATTAGTACCGTTTTTGGCGCTGATTGAGATGATTTCATCTGCCGCAATTCCCAACAATTCTGAGATTTCTCCCTTAACCCTTTCAACGTTTGCAGCCGGCAAGTCTATTTTATTTATTATCGGGATAATTTCAAGATCGTGATCAAGAGCCATATACAAGTTGCTCATTGTTTGGGCTTCAATTCCTTGAGATGCATCCACCAGCAAGATTGCCCCCTCGCAGGAAGCAATAGAACGAGACACCTCATAAGAAAAATCCACATGCCCGGGAGTATCTATCAGATTGAGGGTATATTCGGTTTCCTTGTAGTCATATTTCATCTGGATGGTGTGTGCTTTTATTGTGATCCCACGTTCACGCTCCAGATCCATATCGTCCAAAAACTGCTCCATATTGGCTTTGTCGATCGTGTGAGTAATTTCCAAAAGCCTGTCCGCTAAAGTAGATTTGCCGTGATCTATATGTGCAATAATGCAAAAATTTCTAATTAATTTAATATTCATAATAATATAAGAAATTTGATAATGTGATTTTATGTCAATGTTTGGAGGATTTACGAAGTGTCCCATGTTTTTTTATTAGGAGGAATTTTCCATAAACAGAAGCATAAAGGATCATTTTAAATCTAAAAAAGAAACAGGATTCTTGAAACAATTTGTATAAATAAATCGAATTTCTTTACAAGATTTATTGCGATTGTTTTTTATTTGAGAATAATCAAAAAAGATTATTGGAGGAAAATAAAATGAAAACAATATGTTATTTAAAGAAAAAATTTTTCTTTGTATTGTTAATTTTCTTGTTAATAGCAGGTTCACTGACAGCTATAAGGAGAAAAGGTCATACTTCACGAGATGAAACACCAATTCTAAATAACAATTTATACCCGATTCAACCAAACAGACCAAGCTGGGATATTCTATTCAGTTTCGATTGTATCGAAGCCGGACAACCCGGAATAGAAACAGACTGCGAAAGTATTTACACTTCTGATTGGCGATCTGGCCACACTACATTTTATAAATACGAAATGGATGGAACTTTTGTAGATTCATTTGATATTTCAGGAGCCACACAAATTCGCGATATGGCTTATGACGGTGAATTCTTTTATGGAGCAGCTGCTGATATGTCGCTAAAGAAGATGGATCTTGCAAATCAGGTTCTGGTTGAAACTATTAATGCCACTTGTACTGGAATCACGGGAATTCGTCACATTGCTTATGATCCCTGGTTAGATTATGGCAATGGTGGTTTCTGGATAGGAAACTGGAATGAATTAGGAGCGATAAATATGCAAGGTAATGAAATATATGGAAATATCTCTCCTTTCCAGGGGAGTTTATACGGAAGTGCTTATGATCCCTGGACAAGTGGTGGACCTTATCTTTGGTTATTTTCTCAGAATGGTTGCGGAGCAGTATTACATCAATTTGAAATTGCTACCCAAATATTTACCGGCGTTACCCATGTTTGTTCAGATATTCCGGGTTTTAGTTCGGGAATAGCTGGAGGATGTTGTACTGCAATTATTGATGAACCTGAGCAGGTAGTTCTTTTTGTAAATATACAGCAAGAGCCAAACATTATTGCTGGTTATGAGTTGATTCAAAGTTGGATAGTTCCACCTGCTGCTCCGACTAATGTGAGTGTAATTCCGAATCCGGACGGAGAATTAGAAACTCAGATTGATTGGATATGCCCGACAGTAAATTTAATGGGAGAACCACTGGAAGAACTCACTGCAATGAAAATTTTTCGAGATGAATTACTGATTTATACGGATACTATTCCTATTATTGGAGGTCCAGGTAGCTACTTGGACATGGATATTCCATCTTTAGGAAGTTATACTTACTCAATAGTTGGTTGTAATCTTGGGGGAAATGGGCTACCCGTTGAAGATACGGTTTGGATTGGAGAGGATGTGCCCGGTGCAGTAACAGGTTTTAATGTAGAAAATGCGAGTTCAGGAAATGAACTTGCTGCTTTACTAAGCTGGACAAATCCCCTGACTGGCTTGCATGGTGGAGTATTTAATCAGCCTATTTTGGGCTATCTTGTAATTAGATCGGATAGTGCTGAATTTGAACTTATAGGTTTGATGACAGATTGGACAGATGATACTGTTTTTGAACCTGAATATTATAGTTATACAGTAACACCATTCAATTCGGTCGGAAGTGGTGGTTCAGCAACTTCCCCGCAAGTCTGGATTGGAGAAATTCTTTCGGGAATATTGATAATCGATCCTGATCCCACTCCTACAGGGGAACTACTGCATGATACCATACAAGAAATGTACGATAATACTGTAACTTATACTACCGAAATGGATGAATATCCAATAACAGAGAATTTAGATGCTATTTTTATTTTGCTTGGAATTCATTCAAATAATTATGTCCTTTCCGAAGATGAAGTAGGACCTTTCGTGAATTATTTAGCGAATGGGGGAAATCTATACATGGAGGGTGGCGATACATGGTTTTATGACGAGCAAACCACACTTCAAGGATTGTTTGGTCTCTATGCTTATGAGGAAGAATTCAACGACTTGTATGAGGTGGAAGGTTCTGATTTTTTAGGTGGTATGGAATGGTCATATTCGGGTGAGAACAATTGTATGGATAAGATTCATCCTGCAGACTCAAACGCAGCCACAATATTTGTAAACACTATGTATGCAGATACCCTTGGAGTACGATTCGATGCGGGAACATATAAAACCGTAGGAAATGCATTTGAAATTTCTGGTCTGGGAGGAACAAACTCACTCGGGGATGCCCTTGCGGGAATTCTTGATTTTTTTGAAATCATAGACGCATTTGGAACTGTAGAGGGAAATGTCAGTTTGGAAGGAGCTTCGGGAAATGTAGAAGATGTGATCATTGTAGCTGATGGCATTTCAACACACCCTAACATGGAAGGAAACTATTCTCTAACGCTCTTGAGTGGAACTTATGATTTGACTGCCTCTTTATATGGTTACGAATCTCAAACCATCGAAGATATCGAGGTTGAAGCCGGGCAGATTGTTTCAGGTCTGGATTTTTTACTGAACTTTCTGGCTCCACCAGAGAATTTAACAGCTTCAGTGGTCAATAACAACAATGTTATTCTTAATTGGGAATCCCCTATAACTAACATTGGAATTCTTTATTTTCATAATGGTTATGATAACAATGGAGTTGGTACCGGTCCAAATTCTGATTTTACTTGTGCTGCCAGATTTACTCCGGAAGAACTTACAGAATACTATGGATCGCAACTAACAGGAGTAAATATCGTTATGCATGATAATAACTATGATGAGGTTGTAGTTAAAGTCTGGGAGGGTGGGGAATATGGAGATCCCGGCACTGAAATCTATTCCGAAGATGTTACCGGTTCTGTCATACCTAACGAATGGAGTGAATTTGACTTGGATCCACCGATTAATCTAATTTCCGGAAATGAATATTGGATTGGATATTTTTTTGATCAAACCGGAGGATATCCTGCCGGTGTAGATTCAGGCCCAATGGTTCCAAATAAGGGTGCCTGGTTTGGTTTTATGGGTACCTGGGATTTGTTACCTTTGGATTTAAACTGGTGTATCGAAGGTGTGGTAGGTAATAGCGAGGACTTCATTAGCAAGAACAGAACATATATCCAAACCGAAACTCCTATGGATAATATTATGAATACTATCCCAAAGCCATTCCAAATAGCAAATACCGGAAATTCTCATAATTCATCCAGCCAAAGTACTCGAGATCTTCTTGGCTATAATGTCTATCGGGACGATGAATTAATTAATGATGAACTTGTAACAGATACAACTTATGCAGATCTCAATTTAGCAGAAGATGCTTATGAATACTATGTAACAGCAGTTTATGATCCGGGAGAATCCGAACCTTCTAATATAGTAGAAGTAATAATTGGTCTCCCTTCTGCAGATGAAATTGTAAAAATTTCTAAGTTGTTTGGAAATTTCCCCAATCCGTTTTCTATTTCCACAAACATTTCATTTATTCTGAAAAATCTATCGGAAGTCAATCTTTCTATCTACAATGTTAAAGGTCAATTAGTAGAAACACTTGTTAATGAACAAAAAAATGCGGGTGAACATTCCGTTGATTTTAATGCGAAAAATTTAAGTTCCGGAGTGTATTTATATAAAATAGAAACGGATAATTTTTCTGAAATAAAGAAAGCGGTTTTGGTGAAATAGAATTTGGTTCTCATCCTCTTTCGATCAATTCTATTGTTTCCTGTACAGCAGTTT
>JAYEKN010000001.1 GCA_034661015.1 Candidatus Cloacimonadota bacterium | reverse complement strand
AGGAGAATATTATGGCAAAAGTTAGAACATTTGGAGCAAAATTGGCACATGCAAGGGCAGGTAAGGAAAAGTCTGTTTGCCCTGTGTGCCACACTGAAATAAAAATAATTAAAATAATAAAAAACAAGAATGTAAGAGGAAAATGGACACCAAAAAGTGAAATTGTAAAATTATGCAAATGCAACGAAAAGGAAGTTCTTGCTTAATAAAATTTTTACCGAAATTTGTTCTTCGTCCTCCAAATCTCTTAAAGTTTTTTTCCTCTTATCAGCTGGTAAGAGGATTTTTTAAATTGTAAATTAATTAACTTAGAAAAGGTTTAAATGCGTAAATTTATTATTTGTATAATTCTGTTGGTCGTTTTAACCATTGGAGTTTGTTATGCAAACACCAACGAACAAGAAAACGGATTTCAGATTCTCAAGGTCAGTATTGGTGCGAGTGCAGCTGGTCGGGGCGGAGCTGTTTCAGCCTTACCTGGTAATGCTACAAGTTTGTGGTATAATCCGGCAGCTGTTTCACTTTCCGATGGGTCAAATTTTTGTTTTTCACGGATAAATTATCTCTTCGGAGTAAATATTGACAATGCATCCATCATATTTGATAAGGGCAAATCGAGTTTCGGTTTCGGCTTGACTTTTCTTAACTATGGAAAGATTGATAAAACAGATGGAACGGGAAATCTTATCGGCGAATTTCATCCGACAGATCTGATTTTAGCTGGAAATCATTCCTGGAGACTCTCCCCTTCTGTTTATTTTGGATACAATATAAAATTGGCTTATGAAAAGATTGATAGCGAAACTTCTTATGGACTTGGTGCAGATTTGGGCATGGTTTGGGATACGTTTTTGAGAGGATTAAATCTGTCTGCCGTTGTGCAGAATGTTGGATATTCCACCAAATTAAAAGATGAGTCAATCCATCTTCCCTTGACTTGGAAGTGCGGAGCAAATTATTCCCGATCTATCGGGACAAATCAGAGCAGTATTTCCCTTTCATCAGATATAATCTATTTTGCCACCGAAGACACAAAGTGCAATTTGGGTTTGGAATTTGATTATACCGAAAAAATATTTACCCGTGTCGGGTACGCATTGAACTATGATTCAGAGGATATAAGTGCTGGTTTGGGTTTAAAAATTAATTCTTATCAATTTGATTATGCATTCACGCCTTATTCAAACGATTTGGGGAATGTTCATCGTATTTCACTAACTTATAATTTCTAAAACCTATTATGAAAGTTAGCCACGAATTAGCACGAATGAACACAAATAATAATAAAAAACAAAAATATTT
This sequence comes from Candidatus Cloacimonadota bacterium, assembly GCA_034661015.1. Lineage (NCBI taxonomy): Bacteria > Pseudomonadati > Candidatus Cloacimonadota > Candidatus Cloacimonadota bacterium. The sequence continues at coordinate 28 of JAYEKN010000001.1, read as the reverse complement.
ATTCAAAAAAGTCATTAGTGAAAATTCG